>DATMTZ010000175.1:0-6882 GCA_035563975.1 Oxalicibacterium sp.
GCTGGAATACGAGCAGATCAAGCTCGCGTCGCAAGAGCTGGACGCGCTGCCGCAACTGGGCCGCGACTATGTGCGCACGCAGGTCTACATCGAGCAGAACACCGTGGTGCGCTGGCCGGACGTCAACCTGGCCGACCTGCAGTCCGCCTGGGCCGATCTGCTGCGCCGCGCCAAGCTGACCGCGCACCACACGATCAGCCGCGAGGAGCTGTCGGTGCGCGAGCACATGACTGCGATCCTGCGCCGCCTGCAGTCCGCCAAATTCGTCGAGTTCACCGATCTGTTCGACCCGTCGCGCGGCGTGCCGGTCATCGTCGTCAATTTCGTCGCCCTGCTGGAGCTGGGCAAGGAAACCCTGATCGAAATCACGCAGGCCGAACCGTTCGCGCCCATCTACGTCCGTCTGGCCTACGCGCCAACCTGATTCATTCCCACCCAATATCGGCCGCTGACAGCGCGCCGCGTTTTATCTAGGCAGGTTTATGAAAATCATCTCGTCCATCGAAGAACTGCGCGACCATTTGCGCGGACAGCTGCGCACCGCATTCGTGCCGACCATGGGCAATCTGCACGAAGGCCATTTGTCACTGATGCGACTGGCGCGCCGGCATGGCGATCCGGTGGTGGCGTCGATTTTCGTCAACCGCCTGCAGTTCGGCCCGAACGAGGATTTCGACAAGTACCCGCGCACCTTCCAGGCCGACGTCGAAAAACTGGAAAAGGAAGGCGTCTACATCCTGTTCGCGCCGACCGAAAAGGATTTGTATCCGGAGCCGCAGGAATTCCGCGTGCGCCCGCCGGACGACCTGGGCAACACGCTGGAAGGCGAATTCCGTCCCGGCTTCTTCACCGGCGTGACGACCGTGGTGCTGAAGTTGTTCTCCTGCGTGCAGCCCAGCGTGGCGGTATTCGGCAAGAAGGATTACCAGCAGTTGATGATCGTGCGCAACATGGCCAAGCAGTTTGCACTGCCGACTGAAATCATCGCTGCCGAAACTTTCCGCGCGGAAGACGGCCTTGCGCTGTCGTCGCGCAACGGCTATCTGTCGGCCGAAGAGCGCGCGGAAGCGCCAGCGCTGTATCGCGTACTGAACGACGTCGCCAACGAAGTGCGTAGCGGCCACCTGGACGTGTTCGAACTGGAGCACAAGGCGATGGCAGAACTGGCGGGGCGCGGCTGGAAGCCGGACTACATTTCGATTCGCAAACAGACAGATCTGCAACCACCGGCTGCCGGCGACATGGCGAAGGGTGAAAAGCTCGTCGTACTGGCCGCGGCGAAACTGGGTACGACGCGGCTGATCGACAATCTGGAAATCTGAGGGTCATTGCAAAAGAAAAGCCGCGTTGTCACGCGGCTTTTTTGTCCCTTGCCGACGCCACCTCAGGCATGCGGCTTCGGCATCATCATCAAATCCGTCGCGCCGATGTCGATGCCGCGTTGCGACAACAGCGTCGTCACTTGCCCGCGATGATGCGTCTGATGATTGAACATGTGGACCACAGATTGCCATGCGGGTCCGCTGCGGGTCGTCTTTGTGATGCCGCTGTACCAGCTGAATTCGCCGGCAAGCCAGGATGGATTCAGCCCCGCGGCCCATGCCTTCAGCGCATCGTCCAGTTCGTCACGCGCGGCTTTCAGTTCCTGCCAGTCGCCGTACATGTCGGTGCCGGCGGAAACAGCCGGCACCGGCCGTTCCAGTGGTGTGCCCTTCGTGAAGCGCCCCAGCCACATGGCGTCGGCCCATACCAGGTGATTCAGCGTCGAATGCACGGACTTGAAGAACGCGCCGCGATCGGCCTTGCGTTCGGCATCGTCCATCTGCTCGCAGGCTGCGTAGATCTTTTCGTTCATCCAGCGGTTGTAGCGCGCCAGCAGGTGCGCGTATTCGGGTGTGATCATTCCTATTTCTTTTCAAGCCAGTCCAACATGTCCTGCCATTGCTCACGGTCCTTTTCCACGCGCGACGGTGCGATGTCCCACAGCGTTGCGCCATTGGCGGCGAGCTGCACATAATTCTGCGTGTCGCGCAGGAAGCCGAGCACCGGCAAGCCAAGGCCGTTCACATAGTTGGTCAACTGCTCCGCCGCACGGGTACGGACATTGACGCGCATGCCGAGCACGCCGAGGTCTGCTTTGCCCTTGCGTGCCGCCAGCGTTTGCAAGAAATCCTGCGTGGCGAGAATGTCGAACATCGATGCCTGCAGCGGCACCACGATCTTGTCGGCAATCTCCATCACCTTGTCGAAGCGTTTGCCGCTGAAACCGGCTGGCGTATCGAGCACGATATGGGTGGTGCCTTTGGGTGGCTTGGCAACGTGGCCGTCCTCGATTTCCCAGGCTTCGATCTTCGGCAGCGATGGCGAACGCAGGGCGAGCCAGGCACGCGACGATTGCTGCACGTCAACGTCGCCCAGCATGACCTTGTGGCCGCGCGAGGCGAAATAGCCGGCGAGATTGGTGGCAATGGTGCTCTTGCCGACGCCGCCCTTGGGGTTGGCGATGACGATGACTGGCATGACATTCTCCCTGTGTGTTGTATGCGACACGTGTGGCGAAAATCAGCCTGGTCTTCGCGAGCGGCGATTTTCCGGTCAGAAAGAATAGCATGCCCGCCCGGACGGTCAATGCGCGCCATGGCGATACCGGCCGCCAGGCGCTTATTGGGACTGCGCGGTGCGATGCTGCCGGGCTTCATCCAGGCGTTCGCACACTGCCGCCGCGCCGTCGATCAGGCGCGGTCCGGCCCGGCTGAGCAGGTCGGCGTCGATCGCGAACAGGTTGCCGCGTTTGACGGCGCGCAGCTGCGGATAGGCTTTCCACATGTCGAGATCGCGCGTCTGGCCGTGTGCGGCGCCGGTAATCATCGCTTCCGGATCAGCAAGCAACACGGCTTCGGTACCCACGATCGGCGCCGCTGCAGTGAGACTGGCGAAGACGTTGCGGCCGCCGCACAGGCGCAGCACATCGCTCAGGATGTGCTTGCCGTTCAGCGTGTAAAGCGGCTTGCCCCACACCTGGTAAAAGACGGTAACGGGAGGACGGTCGCGATAGCGCGCGGCGAGTTTCGCCAATGCCGCGCGTTGCCCGGCTGCAGCCTGTGCCGCCTGGGTTGCCGTTCCCGTCAATATGCCGAGCCGCTGGATCGAGTCGGGAATGTCGGCCAGCTTGTGCGCCTGGCTATAGAACACCGGGATGCCGAGGCGGCGCACTGCGTCGAGCTGGCGCTCCATGCCGCCATCCGCCCACAGCACGATCAGGTCCGGCCGCAACGCGATCAGGCGCTCGATATCGATCTGCTGAAAACTGCCGATGCGCGGAATCGCGCGCGCGGCTTCCGGATAATTACTGTAGTCGACAGTACCGACGATGCGGTCGCCGGCACCGGCTGCGAACAGCAGTTCGGTCGTATTTGGCGCCAACGACACAATGCGCTGGGCCGGGTGTTTTAAAACCAGCTGGCGTCCGGCATCGTCCTGCGCGGTGATCGCTGCCAGCGCACGTAGCGGCAGGCATGCGGTGAACGCCAACAGCAGCGCGCAAAGCCGCAATGAAGGAGCATGTCGAATGTTATTCATCTCAGCCCTTCAGCACCATCGGCAAGCCGGCCACGACCAGAATCGCGCGATCGCATTGCGCAGCAACGCTCTGGTTCAAGCGGCCCGCCTCGTCGACGAACCAGCGCGCGATCGCGCCTTGCGGCACGATTCCCTGCCCGACTTCGTTGCTAACGATGATCACATCACCCGCTGCGTGCTGCAGCGCCTGCAGGAAATCCCTGCACTCCCGTTCGACGCAAGCCGGCGCCTCGATCGGCCCAATATCCGGAAATTTCCCGTGTTCGGCGAACAGCAGGTTCGACAGCCACACCGTCAGGCAGTCGATCAGCACCACGGTGTCCTTGCTGCTGTGGCGCGTGATCGCCGCCGCCAGCGCGATCGGTTCTTCAATCGTCAGCCAGCCGGCCTTGCGTCGTTCCTGGTGATGCGCAATGCGCGCCGCCATTTCGGCATCGGTCGGCTGCGCGGTCGCAATGTAGACGACGCGCTTGCCGGACCCCGCCGCCAGTGCTTCCGCATGCGCGCTTTTCCCGGAGCGCGCGCCGCCTATGATCAGCGTCGTGGTCATCTTCCCTGCCTTGAGCGGTAACGGCGTCGCGTCATGTCAGCGCTCCGCCGCGACGTAAATCGTGCGCTCGCCATGCCGCACGATCTCGATCGGATGACCCAGGCAGGCGCTCAGCAAAGGTGCCTGCATGACCTTGTCGAACGGCCCTGCATGCCAACCGCCGCGGTCGTCCATCAGCAGCAGCGCATGCGAGGCCAGCGTGTGCGCCAGGTTCAAGTCATGGCTGACCAGCACCACGGACTTTCCCTGTTCGCGGCAGAGCTGCCGCAGCAGGCCGGCCACGCCGACCTGATGCGCGAGGTCGAGCGCGCTGGTCGGTTCGTCCAGCAACAGCAGCGGCGTGTCCTGCGCCAGCACCGCGGCGATCGCGACGCGCTGACGCTCCCCGCCGGACAAGGTGCGGACATCGCGCTCCGCGAGATGTCCCGCATCGACTGATTGCAGCGCGGCATGAGCCGCGGCGTAGTCCTCTTCAGATTCCCAATAGGCCGACTCCCGATACGGATGCCGCGCCGTCAGCACGGCCTCGATCGCGCGATAGCCGAAGCTGTCGTTTCTTCCCTGCGTCAGGAAGGCGCGTTCGCGCGCCAGCGCCTGCAGCGACCATTTGCGCAAGGCCTTGCCGCCTCGCTCTATCCAGCCGCCGTCCGCTTGCCGCAATCCTGCGAGGGTCTGCAACAAGGTGCTCTTTCCCGCACCGTTGCGGCCCACGACGCACCAGCATTCGCCGGGTTCGATGCGCCAGTCCAAGCCGTCCACCAGGAAGCGGTCGGCGGCGCGCAGTTGCAGCCCGTGCGTCTGCATCAGTGCCTCCGCAGCCGGTGCAGCTGCAACAAAAAGACCGGTACGCCGATCAGTGCCGTCATCACGCCGACTGGCAGCTGCTGCGGCGCGATGATGCTGCGCGCCAGCGTATCGGCCAACACCAGGAAAGTGCCGCCGGCGAGCGCAGCGGCCGGCAGCAGCATGCGATGATCCGGCCCGAGCGCAAAGCGGCACGCATGCGGCACGATCAAACCGACAAAGCCGATGCTGCCCGCACTGCTGACCGCGCTCGCCGTCAGCAATGCGGAACAAAAAAACAGGCGACGACGCAAGCTGCCGACGTCGACGCCCAGCGTCGCCGCGTTTTCGGCATGCAAGGCAATCACGTTCATGCCGCGCGCCGCACGGCACGAAAACGCCAGCGCGCCGGCCAGCACCAACCACGGCAGCCAGCGAAATTGCGTATCAGACAAATCGCCGATCAGCCAAAACACCATGCCGCGCACCTGACTGTCGGGCGCGATGGACAGCAGCAAGGACACCAGCGCACCGCAACCGGACGCCAGCACCACGCCGGTCAGCAACAACAGCGGCGCGCTGCCTTCCGCGTTGATGACGCCGCGCAAGTCGCGCCGCGCCAGCAGGTACAGCAAGACCGAAATCGCGAGCGCGCCGCCGAACGCCGCGGTATCGACAATCCAGGCTGCAGCAGACAGCATCAACGCCGCCAGCGCACCGACCGACGCGCCGCCCGATACGCCGAGTATGTAAGGATCTGCCAGCGGATTGCGCAGCAGTGCCTGCATCAGCACGCCGGCGAGTGAAAGCGTGGCGCCGGTGACGAAGGCGGACAGGGCGCGATCAAGCCGCAGATGAGTAACGCTTGCCACCATGTCGGTATTGGCGTGGTGCGCAATTGCATTCAGAAGGTCGGCGAATGACAGATTGATTGAGCCGATGGCACAAGCAGTCAATATGCTAAGCAGGGACAACAACAGCAAGACAGGCAAAACCGCCCGCTGATGCAGGTGAATCTTTCGCACTGTCTTAATATCTGTTTGCATAATTTATTGCGCCAAACCTTCGTTATCTCGCGTTCGCGTTAAAAATCTTTGCGTGCGGATAGATGAATTGATCGACCTGGTTCGGGATAGATTCCACGGTTGTTGCCGCAATCACGGCCAAACGCATAGGTGTAATAGTCCTTGCCAGTCAGATTACTGCCAACCACGGCGAATTCCCATGTACCGAGGCGTAATGCATAGCGCGCATCGATGGTCGTAAAGGAGGGAATACGGGAACTGCAGCTATTCGAGAAGTCATTGCCATTACGCTGGCTGTCTACCCATTGCACACCAATATCCGCCGTCTGCCCGTTACCTGGCTCCCAGTTCAGGCGCAAGGTCGCAATATTCTTTGGCACCAGAACCATTTCATTGCCATCGTACGGTCCGTCGATAAACTTGGCTGACATGTGCTGCAACACGCCAGATAGAACAAAACCCGACGAAAGCCGTGCGCGTCCTTCAATCTCCAAGCCTTGGCGTTGTGTCGGATCGAGGTTGACATTCATGAAAGCAAACGCATCATAGAGAATTTCATCTTTCAACCGATGCCGAAACACCTTAACGGTCAATTTACGGCTGTCATTGCCAAATGTCGAACCAAGTTCAAGGTCGTGCGAACGCTGCGGATTGAGCGGCGCAAACAAAAAAGCATTGTCATCGACATTCGCGATTCGATAGCTGCGCCCCACCTTCCCGAATAAACTTAAATCAGCACTAATGTCATAACTAGCTTGCACGTCCCAGGCATTTAGTGAAATTGATTGGTCATAAACAGTTTTTACTTCCTGCTCGAACTCTTCATGGCGTACGCCAGCCGCAATACGCAATTTATTTAACGTAAATTCATCGCGGAAATAAATCGCGCTGGAACTTTGCGTCGCATTTTGATTGCTAGGTCCAAAGGAACTCGAGCTATTCGTA
>DATMTZ010000176.1:0-6774 GCA_035563975.1 Oxalicibacterium sp.
CGGTCAATCCCGCCAGACTCAGCGGATCGCCTACAGGCGCTTGCGGGTCGGGCGAATGGCTGCGCAGGAAAGCCCAGACGAGTACCAGGAAGCCGATGCCGGCCACCAGAATGATCACGCAAGCCAGCGACCACAACACATTTTCAGCGGATGGATGATTGCCGATCAGCGGCTCGGGCGGCCAGTTATTGGTATAGGTGACCTGCGTGCCGGGCCGTTCGGTTGCGGCGGCCCATGCGGTCCAGAAGAAGAAATGGCTCAGGTCCTTGCGCTGCTGCGCATCGGGCAGCGTGTTTTCCTTCATCGCGTAATGGCTGCGCACCGTCTGCAGCTCGGGCGCCGCGCCATACAAGCGCTGATAGTAGTCCGCGGTCTGCGCCATGGCCTGTGCACGACGCGCCGATACGGTCAGCGTGCTGCCGGCCACATCGAGCGTGTTGCGGCGATATTCGGTGCGCAACTCATACTGCAGCGCGGCCTGCTGCGCCCCGTCGAGTTCCGTATAAGCACGGCCATAAGTTTGCCGGGCGCCCAGTTCCAGCCAGGCGTTCAGTTCGCGATGCAGCCAGTCGGCGGTCCAGTCGGGCGCCTGATACGCGCCATGTCCCCAGATTGAGCCGAGTTCCATGCCGCCAGTACGCTGCCAGGCCGCCTGGCCGCGCAGGATGTCGTCGCGCGTCATCAGCACCTGCTGCGCGCCTGTGACGACCTGCGCCGGAATAGGCGGCACCTTGCGATACAGCTCAACGCCTGAAAACCCGAGGATGGAAAAGGTAAGCGACAGGATGACGATCAATACCCACCACAGTTTGCGATACTCACCCATTTCTGCTCCTTGACGGAAAACGAACGGTGCCGAAGATCAGTCACTGCAAATAGTCTGTTTCCATCCTTATCAAAATGCAAGAAACATTCGTATTAGCATCCCCGATATTGCCGGCGCGCGCTGCCTAGCGGCGGCAATCCGCCGTCAGGTCGAAGGCCTTGTCGTAGTACTTCGAATCGATCTGCAACATCCCGAGTACGGTGTGGAAGAGGTTGTCGTGGCTGACCGGGCTGTCGGTCTTGCGCGCCAGGCAATCGCGGTTCAGGTGAAAACTCGACAGAAAGCCATTCGAGAACCACATCACCATCGGAATGCTGGTCTGCTCCTTCGGCGCGATCGAGTAGGGCAGGCCATGCAGGTAAATGCCGTTCTCCCCCAGCGATTCTCCGTGATCGGACATGTACCACATCGCGGTGTTGTAGTCCTTCTGTTCCGCCTTCAGGAACGCGATCGTCTTTGCCAGAAAGTGATCTGTGTACAGCACCGCGTTGTCATAGCTGTTGACGATCTGCTCGCGCGAGCATTTGCTCAAGTCCGAGGTATCACAAGTCGGCACGAAGCGACGCAGCGATGCGGGATAACGCTGGTAATAGGCGGGGCCGTGATTGCCGAGCTGGTGCAGCACGACGAAGATGTTGCCGTTTTTCGCCTTGTGCACTTCCGCGTCCAGGCCTTTGAGCATGATTTCGTCGAGGCAGCGGTCACCGTTGCATAACTCGGCATCCTTGCTGTCATCCAGCCGCTGCTGTTCGAGACCGTCGCACACGCCCTTGCAGCCGGCCTGGTTGTCGCGCCACAGCGTCTTGATGCCCGCGTGCTCGATGATATGCAGGACGGATTCGTGGCGGCGAATTTCCTTTTCATCGTAGTTGTGACGACCATAGGGCGAGAACATGCAGGGCACCGACACTTCCGTGTTGGTGCCGCAGGATTGCGCACGGGTGAAATTCAGGATGTCGAGTTGCGCCAGCTCCGGTGTGGTCTGATGCGCATAGCCGTTCAGGCCCCAGTTCGCCGCACGCGTCGTTTCGCCGACCACCAGCACGAACAGCATCGGCTTGCTGCGCTTGCCCCAGCTTGCCTGCAGCCTGGCATCGGCGCTGATCGGGATACGCGGTCCGCTTTCGCTGGAATCCGCACTGAACACCTTGGCTGCCGAAATCAGATAATTGCTCGGCGTGATCAGGAAGCGCACTTCCTTGTGATTGCGCATCAGCGACGAAAAATCCTGGAACACCAGCATGATGGCGCCTGTCGCGAGCAGCAACGCGCCACCGATATAGGCAATACGGACCATCACTGCGCGCTTCCACGGCCGGTAACGCAACGGAATGCGCCACAAAACCAGAATCGGCAGCACGGCGAACAACAGGATATGGATCAGCATGCCGAGCGACAGCAGCTCGCTGGCTTCCTTGACGTCGGTCTTCAATACATTGCGCACCATCTCCGTATTGAAGAAGACGGTGTACTTGTTCATGTAATAGGCGGCTGCCGCGGTCACCAGAAACAGGATGGCCAGCAGCGGCTTTGCCGTCCACCGGTTCAACAGCACCAGCAAACCGGCGGCATGCAGGGCCGTGATGGCAACGAAGACGGAAACGGCAAACAGCCAGGTATGCGGCGATGCCGCGGCGCGGCCGGCCAGCGCAGACGAGAAGAACAGGGTATTGGCGCTCAGCGAAAAAAACAGGCTGGCGACGATGGCCAGTTGCTCGATGCTCAGTGAAAACCGGTGCGGATCTGAAAAGCGCGGGTCAGGGATATCGGATGGCTTGCCGGCACGGCGCGCAGAGGAAAGGAATTTCAAGTTCAGTCTCACGGGAAGGTGAATCCGCTACGCTAGCGTCGCGATGGTTAAGGCAATGTTAAAGGATACAACCCGGGAGATTACTCGCCCGGGCGAACTTCGCCTTCATGCGGCAGCGCACGGGCCGTATCCGCGAAAAGCAGCGTGAAGCGGCTGCCGCCATCTGCCGGCCTGTCGTAACGCACCTGCCAGCCGAGATGATCGCAGACACGTTTGACGATCGCCAGGCCCAAGCCCGACCCGATGTGCTTTTGCTCGCTGCCGCGCACGAAGCGCTCGAACAGACGCTCGCGCACATTGTCCGGAATGCCGGGGCCGTTGTCCTCGATGACCAGGTGCGACGGCGACAACACGACGGTGACCATGCCTTGCTCGGTGTACTGGCAGGCATTGCGCAGCAGGTTGCCGATCGCGATTCCCGCCAGTTCCATCCGCGCATGCACCCAGACTTCCTCATCGCTGCGGAAGTGGATTTGCACCGGCTTGCCGGCCAGCAGCTGCTGGCAGCGCTCGAACTCGCGCTCGACCAGATGCGTCAGCGACAAGGGCGTGCCGCGCAGCGCCTGCGGCGATTGCGACAGCAGCAGCATGGCGCCGACGCGTTCCGACGCCTCGGCTGCGACGCGCCGGATGCGTTCAGCCGTTGCCATCTTTTCCGGCGCATCAGCCAGTTGCACTTTCAGCAGTTCGGCGGCGCCCAGGATGATCGTCAGCGGCGTGCGCATTTCGTGACTGACGTCGCCGGTGAACAGCTTTTCGTCCGCCAGAAACTGCTGCAGTTGTTCGGTGCGGTTGGCGAAGGCGCGCGCCAGGGTGCCGATTTCATTGCGCATGGCGAGCGCGGGCAGCGCCGACGGCGGATCGTTGCGGTCCACCGCTTTCGCCAGTGCGGCGATCGGCGCCACGATGCGCTGCGCGGTAAGAAAACCAAGCGCCATGGCAAGCAGCACACTGGTTACAAAACCGGCACCAAGGGTCAAATAAATCAGGTGTTCGGTAATCTCGTAATCGCTGGTATCGTCGGTCACGGCGAAAACGTCGCCGCCGGACTTGCTTATGTAGACGGTCGTTTCGCCGTCCTTATCGCGCATCTCGTGCACGCCGGGCCGCAAATGCCGGAATTGTTCGGGAATCTCGTCGTTAACGAAAAAATTGTCTTCCAGGGCCGATGGCAGTACATGCAGGCGATACTGTTGTATCAGCTGCGTCGCGCTTTTTTCAAGCCGTTCGTTGATCAGCTGCTTTTCGGCGATCTGCACCGCGAAGCGGCAGGTCAGCGAAAAGAAAGTGCAAAGCAGCAGCGTCAACAGCACGAAGGCAGCTGCCAGGCGCGTGCGCAGCGAATGATCACGCCTGCGCATCGTTCACCAATCGATACCCGTTGCCCGGCAAGGTAAGCAGCATGGGCGTGGCGAACGGCCGGTCGATCGCCTGCCGCAATGCGTGGATATGCGTGCGCAGCGCATCGCTGTCCGGCGGATCGTCGCCCCAGATTTCGCGCAGCAGCGTTTCGCGCGGGATGACCGCCGGCGCCCTGCGCATCAATGCTTCGAGCAGCTTGTAACCGGTCGGGGTCAGCGCCAGCCTGTGCCCGGCGCGCGTCGCTTCACAACGGCTCAGGTCATAACGCAATTCGCCAAATTCCAGGATGTGCTCGACGTTCTCGCCGCGCGCGCGGCGCACCAGCGCCTTCAGCCGCGCATCGAGCTCCACCAGCGAAAACGGCTTGACGAGGTAATCATCGGCGCCGACCTCGAAGCCCGCGATCTTGTCCTTGACCGTGTCGCGCGCGGTCAGCATCAGGATCGGCGTCGCGACACGCTGTTCGCGGCGCAGCTGGCGGCACACTTCGATGCCGTCGAATCCAGGCAATTCCAGATCGAGCACGATCACATCGTGCTGCGCACGCGCTGCCAGCGTAACGCCGGCAGCGCCGCTCATTGCGACGTCGAGCGTATATCCAAGCGGCTCGAGGAACCCGTACAGGTTGGCGACGATGTCCGGATTGTCTTCGATGATGAGCGCGTACATCTGTTGTTCCGGTCCGGCGTCAGGCCGCTTCATCGTCCATGGGCGTGAAGCGCTGTATCTGCCCGCCCTGGTGTTCGATGGTTTCGAAGAACACGCTTTCGGGGCGCGTCCAGTACGAACCGTCCGCCGCGGTATACACGATCATCACGATATCCGGGTTCGATTCCAGCTTTGCGGCGCAGACGAATTCGTAAATGCCGCCCTTGTAGTGTCGATATCGCATAGCGTCCTTACAGGTGCACGAACCACGCAGCGATCACCAGCACGATGCCGACGTTGATCGCCATGTTGATGCCGGGCAGTTCGCGGCCATAGGCCTTCAGGCCGTTCAATACGGCGAAGCCGCCCCACACCAGCAAGTTGCCGCCGCCGCGCAGCCAGTCCACTTCGGTGGCGCCATCCAGCAATTGATGCGCGCCACGCAGCGCGAACCAGACGCTGATGACAGCCAGTGCCAGCCGCACGCGCTTCTGCTGCAGCAGTTCGTTCAGTGAAGATCCGGGAAACATGCGCGCTCCGCATTGATTGAGCCGGTATTGTAAGTGAGCGCAGCCGGACGCGCCGGACACTGCCCGACGCGCCGCTATGCGACCCGCAGGTTCACGCAGTCATCTGTGACCGCAACCGGCATCGCCGTGCGTGCAGGCGGACCGAAGCGTGACGCCGAGCGGCGCAAAGCGGCTCGTCACGGCACTGTGACGTCAGCAACCACGCCTTGCGGCGCCTGCTTTTATGGCTGCTGCGCTTCGCCCAAATCTTTCACGCTGGTGATCGCATAGCCCTTGGACTTGATCTGCGCGATCGGATCATGAATGGAAAATGCAGGAAGGTGGCGGGCATCGTCATCGACTTCCACCGCGCGATCGGTTTGCTCCCAGTCGGTGTTGATCACTTCTTCGGGAATCGGTTTGCTTTCGGGGACTGCCAGATAGGAAAAGTTGCCGGCGTGTTCGGGTCGTCTATAGATGTCTACGCGCATGACGGGTCCTTTTTGGAAAGTGGCAGGCCTTTTGTGACCGCTGACATAGGCAAAGGTTGCCCGCCTGCGTCATGCGGCCAATTTCCTGCGGCCGACCGGGCCAATTCGGCCAGCCAGACTATTTTGCAGCAAGAAGCCGGATGTATCCGACAAAATAACAACATTTCTGTTACATAAGATTACATTTCAGCAATTGATGCGTGGTAGTGTGTAGGATTCGTCCGACCGTACGCAGTCCATCGCTCCACCATGCAGGAGATGTCATGCTGAAATACGATTTCTCGATAAAAACCCGCGAAGGGCAGAAGGTGCAAAACATCGTGCTTTTCGGCAAAGACCGCGAGGATGCCGAGCGCAAGTTGCGGCAGATGTATCGCGACTGCGAAATCCTGCAGTGCGAGATCAAGCACAGCATTCAGCGGCCGGGATTCGGTCCAGCGACGTCCAGCCTGCCGCTCAATTCACGCTGATTTCGCTGATCGCTTTCGCCGTTCCTCGCTGCGATTTTTTTGCCGCATCCGCCGTCCAGCCCGCATTCGCGCTTCCGCCGCTCCCCTCCCGCATCTCGCGTTTCACCAGCGCGTGCCGCCGCATATCGATGTAGAGCTGCCATATCAAGCTCGCGTCCTGCTGACGTAAAGCCAGCATTCCACTGCCGCGACCAGCGGTGCCGACAAGGCCAGTAAGGGCATTACCGCACACATCAACGCAGCCACTATCCAGGCTGCAAGCGGCATGGACCGCCAGGCGCCGGGCAACAGCGCCGGCAATGCCGGCAGACCTGCCTTGCGGCGCTTGAAGAACATCACCCAGCCGGACACCAGGGAAAACAGCACGCCGGCGCCGAACAGCAACAGCAGCAACTGATTCCACCAGCCGAACTCACCGCGGTGAAACGGGATGCCGGCCGCGGTCGCCTTGGCAAACGCCGTTTGCGCCTTCCAGTCTGCGTGGAACAGCGGCTTGCCGCTATAGGCATCCATTACCATGTCGATGCGCTGCAAGGGCCGCGACGGATCGTCGCCCATCACCCGCCATGTACTGTCCGGCGCAGCAGGCGCCATCAGGCGCAGCGCAATGTGGGGCGACTGGCGCCGCGCGGCGTCGGCCGCCTGCTGCCAGTTCATC
>DATMTZ010000177.1:0-5539 GCA_035563975.1 Oxalicibacterium sp.
GGTGGCAGCCATCTTGGTGCCGCCGATGTCCAGGCCGCCGATATAAATGGATTCCATGCATGCTCCCTGAGCCCTTGCCGGGCTTTTTTTGAAGTGCGGCAATGCGCACAGGTTTTTATTCGGGCTGAAAAAGAAAGTCGCAACGAACTGACCGTTCTGCGGTCATAAAGTTTTGCGTTTGCGGGATGACATGCGGAAATTTTTTTGCATCTCGCTGCCGGCGCAGCGCGACACTTTCCTAAAGGAGTCCGACATGGCGCACGCATTGAAGACGCTTGATCAGCAGGTGATCGTGATTACCGGCGCATCCAGCGGCATAGGCCTGGCGACTGCGCATGCTGCCGCCTCCCAAGGCGCCAGGCTGGTGCTGGCGGCGCGCAGCGGCGATACGCTGGAGCAGGTCGTGGCCGAGCTGGCCGCGGACGGTTGCGAAGCGATCAGCGTGGCGGCCGACGTCCGCGACCGCAAGCAGGTGGAGAACATTGCACAGCAGGCGATCGCGCGTTTTGGCCGCATCGATACCTGGATCAACGATGCCGGCCTGTCGATCTACGGACGCCTGCAGGAAGTCAGCGACGAAGACAGCCGGCGCCTGTTCGACATCAATTTCTGGGGCGTGGTGAACGGCTCGCTGGTGGCCTTGCCCCATCTGCTGCGGCAGGGCGGCGCGTTGATCAACCTTGGCAGCGAGGTGTCGGATGCGGTGGTGCCGCTGCAGGGCATGTATTCGGCGTCCAAACACGCGGTCAAGGGGTTCACTGATGCGCTGCGGGTGGAAGTCGAAGAAGTGGACAAGGCGCCGGTCTCGATCACGCTGATCCAGCCGACCGCGGTCGACACGCCGTTTCCGCAGCACGCGAAAAACTACATGGACAAGGAACCGAAGCTGCCGACGCCGACGATCGATCCGTTCAAGGTCGCGGAAGCGATCCTGGAGGCGGCGACCAATCCGACGCACGACATCAAGGTCGGCGCAATGTCCAAGCTGAATACGGCGATGGAAAAATGGATGCCGTCGCTGGCCGAGAAACTGAGCGCGAAGCAGGCCGGCCGCCAGCAGTACGATGAAATGCCGCGCCGTCCGGAAGGGGGCTTGTATCGGCCGAGTGGCGACGGCCATATTCGGGGCAGCGGCGGCGTCACGCGCCATTGAATGGCGGCACAGCATATTGCAGTGCCGCGGCGGAAGCGTTTTTACTCCCGGTATTCGGCAAGCTGCGTCGTACTGCCTGTTCGCCGCAGCCGGCGTTCCTCATCCATGCGCTGCAATTTCAGTTTGGCGGCGTGGATAGAAGCGACGTCGGGCCGCCGGTTTTTGACCTTGACCGGACGTGTCCACGTGCTGCCACGCGTCTTGGGGTGGACGACGAACTGCTCGTCGCCGATCGGCACCGGCCGGGCGCCGATGATCACCACCTTGACCCGCGTACTTTCCTCGCACTGGCCGTTGGTGTAGGTGACGGTGCCGCTGGCGCCGCGGCAAGCCAGGATGTCGGCCTGCGCCGATGGGAAAAACAGGCAGGCGCTTGCTGCAATGATCGCCGCGCCGCATAGCTTGCCGCGTTGTCGCATGATCGCGCTCCTGAAGGTGGTGCCTCGATCATGCTGCCGCCGCCGCGGCGTGTCTGTGTGGTAGCGAACGCTGCCGTGCGGCCCGTCAGCGGGGCAACTCTTTCATGCCTTCCCGCATGCTGCCGTAGGGATCGTCGATTACGTAGCGCCAGCTGCCGTCAGCCTGCCTGCGCACGACTTCCAGCGTGTGGATCGTGTCCTGCACCGCGCGACCGTCGGGTCGCGTACCGCTCAGGCCGGCTTTCATGCGGGTGGTGGCGAGGTCGCCGTCGGCATTGAGCGCAGCCTTGATGAACTCGATCGTGAAACGCGGCTGGATGCCGATCAGCGCAGCATTGGCGGCACGAATCGCGTCGTGTCCACTCATCGGCTCGCCGGACTTCTTGAACAGCACTGCGCCTGGCTCGTACAGTGCGACGCAGGTTTCGAGATCGCCGGCATGCAATGCGGCAATCAGGATGCGTCCGCAATCCTGCGGTGTGCGTGCGATACGTTCGGCGGGGGCGAGCCTGTTGTCATCCGGCATGGGTTCTCCTGTCTGGTGGGTGATGATGAGAAGCGATCCTCGATATCCGTCACTATAATTCCTGCATGATCAAGGATGCCACATGAAGAATGCTTGCGAAGGTTTGCCGACCGACACGCCGGGCGTCGATACGCCGGGCGTCGATACGCCGCGTCACTACGACCTGATCGTGGATGGCCGCAGGACCGGGTTCATCGAATACAGCTTGTACGGCCGCGTCGCGATTGTCACGCACACCGAAATCGATCCGCGCTGCGAAGGGCGCGGCTACGGTTCGGAACTGGCGAGGCAGGCAGCCGCCTTCTTTCGCAGTGAAGGCTGGCAGGTGGTGCCGGTATGCGGTTTCTTTGCGCGCTATCTGCGCACGCATCCGGAGGACGCGGCGCTGCTGACGCCGGCCAGCCGCCGCATTTTCGGAATCTGATTCGGTCGCCCTCGAAGTTTCCGCGAAGAATTTGAGTGCCGGCAAGGAACCAAGACGCACTTTGGTTGATCTTGTTCCTATGCTAATGTCGATATGCATGACGTCATCCCCCGATCACTGAAACGGACAGCATGATTTCTTCCACTCTTTCCCCGTCCCGCGACGATGGCGATCCGTTCACGGAAGCCTTGTTCGATCTGCCCTGCCTGTCGCTGCATTGCGGCGACAGCAGCGCCGTCATTGCGCAACAGGGTGCACAGGTGCTGTCGTGGCGCGATGCGCATGGACGCGAGCGGCTGTATCTGTCGCCGCAAACCGGCGGCGCGGCGCGCGGCGTTGCCATCACATCGGCGTCGCTGCCGCCGTCGATACGCGGCGGCATGCCGGTCTGTTTTCCGCAGTTTTCCGGACGCGGCCCCTTGCCGAAACACGGCTTTGCGCGCGCAGTGCGATGGAGCGCAGACGCGGTGTCGGGCAACAGCTTCCCGGCGCAGAACAGCGTGGCGACTTTTACCTTGCGCGACGATGCGTGCACGCGCGCGATCTGGCCGGAAGCCTTTATCGCGCAACTGTCGGTGCTGCTGGCGCCCGATCGCCTGGCGGTGACGCTGACGCTGACCAACCGCGGCGCGACGCCGTGGTCGTTTACCGGCGCGCTGCATACCTACCTGCACGTGAAGGACATTAGCAAAACCGCGCTGTCCGGCTTGCAGGACACGCGCTACCAGGATGCGACGAACGGCAATGCCGAGGTGCTGGAGCGCGATGCCGTCGTCACCGTGAGCGGAGAACTTGACCGCGTCTACCTGTCGCCGCCGAAATCGCTGCAGTTGCTGGAAGGCGGCAAGCCTTCGTTGCGGATTGCGCAAACCGGTTTTGAAGACACCGTGGTATGGAATCCGGGGCCGGTGCTGGCGCGCAAGTTCAGGGATTTTCCCGACGAGGACTGGCAGCACATGCTGTGCGTGGAAGCGGCGTGCGCGGCGCGGCCCGTGGTGGTACAGCCGGGCTCGACCTGGACCGGCAGCCAGATCCTGACGGCGATGTAAGTACTGCCATGCGCATGCACCGAGCCAGGATGGAGAACCGGTCGGGTTTCCCGGGCGGCATGGCGCGCATCGTGAAGAAGAAGGTCCATACGCATTACGACAATCTGAAGACGGCGCGCAACGCGCCGGATGAAGTGATACGCGCCGCCTACAAGGCGCTGTCCCAGAAATACCATCCGGACAAGAATCCGCGGCCCGATGCGGCGCGCATCATGGCGATACTCAATGCCTCGTACGCGGTGTTGTCCGACGAGGTGCAGCGGCGGCGCCACGATGAATGGATCGCGGAACAGGAGAATGCACGGCCCACGCCGCTTCTGCCGCGGCAACCGCCGCCGTACGAGCCGGAGGATGTGCCGTTCCAGCAAGACGCCATGCGCGTGAGCGCCACTGCCTATAGCCAGGTCGGCGTCGTCGACAAGGGACCCTTCTGGCGCGACTGGCGTTTCGACACGCCGCATCAGTTGGCCTTGTTGCTGGCCGGCGTGCTTGCGCTCACGGTGGTGATGTTTTCCGTGTTGCACGACAATCCCGTTGCGCCATTGCCTTCGCTGATGATTGCGCCGGAGTCCGGAACGCACAGACATGAAGCGGCGCGCGCTTCCGCAATGAAGAAGCAGAGCAGTGAAACGCTGGCGCCTTTCAAAACGGTGATCGTGGCGCCCGGAAAAATCCGCTTCGGCACCGGACCCGACGGCCGGCCGTGGCCTACCGGGCCGCGCATGTATCGCGACGGCGGCCTGCAGCGCAACGGCCTGTCCACGCTGATCATCGACAATTCGCACAACGCACATCCGGTGTACGTGAAGGTCGGTGTCGATGCGCGGCCGGGAGAAAGCGAGCTGTACATTCCGCGGCATCGCCTGTATTCGCTGGAAAACCTGTCGCCCGGCACCTATCGCATCAGGTATCGCGATCTGCAAAGCGGCATGGCTGCGCAATCCGGTGCACTGCAGCTGGGAGACGTCATCGGCGACACGGGCGGGCCGCCCGGCGTGATCGCGGTTGCCTTGCGCGCGATGCCGGCCGAGCTGCGCGATTTCCACCAGATTCCCGAGAGCCAGTTCTAGTCGCCGGTAAAAAATCGGCAACTCGCAAGCGCCTGCATCATCCAAGCAGGAGCGGCGGCATCGACTGCGGCGTCCGCATTCATCGGCATCACATCACATCGGACAGGAAAGCATCATGGACAGTTTGAGCCTGCAGGTTTTGTCGGCGGTACAGCGCTGGAGCGAGGAGGGGCGCCGGCTTGCGCTCGTCACCGTTGCGCGCACCTGGGGATCGGCACCGCGGCCGCCTGGTGCATGGCTTGCGCTGCGCGAGGATGGCGTGCTGCAGGGTTCAGTTTCCGGCGGCTGTGTAGAGGACGATCTGGCCGAACGCATGCTCAACGGCGAAATCGCCGGCACACAAGCTTTCGTTCTGCAATACGGCGTGAGTACCGACGAAGCGCTGCGTTTCGGCCTGCCTTGCGGCGGCACACTGGAGCTGGTAGTCGAGCCGCGGCCCGATATCCCGCAACTGCTTGCGTTCAGCCGCCGCATGAAGGCGGGCCAGCTGGTGCTGCGCACCGTGGATGTCGGCAGCGGCAGCGTCAGTTATCAGGACGGGCAGCGCGGCGATACGGTGCAGTGGGCGGACGGCAAACTGACGACGGTGCACGGCCCGCGCTGGCGCCTGATTGTGATCGGTGCCGGCCAGGTGTCGCGTTATTTGGCCGAGATGGCGCTTGCGCTGGACTACGAAGTGGTGGTGTGCGAGCCGCGCGAAGACTATCGGCGCGAGTGGCATGTGCCGGGCACGGTGCTGCGGGGTGAGATGCCGGACGACGCAGTACTGGCGCTGTCGCCTGATCCGAACACGGCCATCGTGGCCTTGACGCACGATCCCAAGCTGGATGATCTGGCGCTGCTGGAAGGGCTGAAGTCTGCCGCTTTCTATGTCGGTGTGCTTGGTTCGCCGCGCAAT
>DATMTZ010000178.1:0-4347 GCA_035563975.1 Oxalicibacterium sp.
CTCGCCGACTTCATCGAGAAACAGCGTGCCGCCCTGCGCGTAAAAGAACAGGCCTTCGCGCGACGACGCCGCGCCGCTGAATGCGCCCTTTACGTGGCCGAACAATTCGCTCTCGATGATCTCGGGCGCGACGGCGCCGCAGTTGACCGGCACGAAGTGATTGTTCGAACGATTGCTCAGGAAGTGCATCGCGCGCGCCGCGATCTCCTTGCCGGTACCGGATTCGCCGGTGATCAGCACGGTGCTGGTGACGGCTGCCAGGCGCTTGATGGCGTCGTGGATGGGCTGCAGCGCGGCCGAGACGCCGACCAGGCCGTCGATGCCGGCAAGGTCATGGAAATCGAGTTCGCGCCGCAGCACGAAGTTCTCGCGCCGCAGGTGCGTGCGATCGAAACAGCGGCCGATCGCGTTCAGGATCTGGTTGACGCGGAAGGGCTTCAGCAGGAAGTCGGCGGCGCCGGCGCGCAACGCGCGGATCGCCGTTTCGAGATCGGCGAAGGCGGTGATCAGCACCACGTCGTTGTGGAAACCCGCTTCGCGCAGCTCGTGCAGCCAGTCGACGCCGGATTTTCCCGGCAGCGAATTGTCGAGGATGATCAGGTCGAAGTGGCGCTGGCCCAGCAGCACGCTTGCCTCTTCCACCGATTCCGCGGTTTCAACGCGACTGCAGCGGCTGACCAGCGTGCGCTGCAGGAAGCTGCGCATGCCTGGTTCGTCATCGACCACCAGGATCGCGCGTTCCTGCCAGCCGCCGAAGGCTTCGGCAAACGGCTCGCCGGTTTCAGGGCTGAGTGACGGTGCAGCATTCATGACGGTCCCTGTACGTTCGATCGTTTACGTTCCATGCTACCGGATTTCCGTATCGTGCATGGCGCAAAAAAAGCGGGAAGCTTGCGCTCCCCGCCAACACTCACCCACTGGATCTTGTTTATTGGAACAGCGCCATCGCCTTTTGCAGCGTCGACCAGATGCCCCACGCCAGCGGAACGCCGACGTACAGCCAGAACACGACGATCAGCGCCGGGTTGGTCGGCTTGGCGTCGTCGGATGTCGAGTAATGCTGGTTCATGTTCTTCTCCTTGTGATTAGTGGGCGTCTGCCATGCGCGGCATGCGGGCCATCAGGACGTCGTCCTCGTGCAACTGCTTTTCGGTCATGTGATGCTTGGCATCGACCGGACGGACGAACAGGTTGCAGATGAAGCCGAGCACCAGCAGGCCGGCCATGATGTACATCGTGGCTTCATACGAGTGCGCTTTTTCCACGCCGTGTTCGATCTGGTACTGGCGGATGTAGTTGACCAGCACCGGGCCGAAGATGCCGGCTGCTGCCCACGCCGTCAGCAGGCGGCCGTGAATGCCGCCGACGAACTTGGTGCCGAACATGTCAGCCAGGTAGGACGGCACCGTCGAGAAGCCGCCGCCGTACATGCTGATGATGATGCAGTAGCACAGCACGAACAGCGCGACGCTGTTGGTCTGTCCGGTATGCGGCACCAGCGAGTACAGGATGATGCCGAGGATGAAGAAGACGAAATACGTGTTCTTGCGGCCCATGTAATCCGAAGCGGAAGACCAGAAGAAGCGGCCGCCCATGTTGAACAGGCTCATCAGGCCGACAAAGCCGGCTGCCGCTGCAGGCGTGACCGATCCCTTGAAGGTTTCCTGGATCATCACCGATGCCTGGCCCAGCACGCCGATACCGGCGGTCACGTTCAAGCACAGCACCAGCCAGATCAGGTAGAACTGCGGCGTCTTCAGCGCTTCGTCGATATGCACGTGATTCCTGGTGATCATCTTGCTGTCGTGCACCGGCTGCGTCCAGCCTTTTGGCTTCCAGCCTTCGGCCGGCACGCGAATGGTAAAGGCGCCGATCGTCATCGAGATGAAGTACAGCACGCCCATCACGATGAAGGTCTGGATCACGCCGACCGACGTGGCGGTCTTGAAGTGATTCATCAGGAAAACGGACAGCGGCGCACCGATCATCGCGCCGCCGCCGAAGCCCATGATCGCCAGGCCGGTCGCCATGCCGCGGCGGTCCGGGAACCATTTGATCAGCGTCGAGACCGGCGACACATAACCGAGGCCGAGCCCGACGCCACCGATGATGCCGTAGCCGAGGTACAGCAGCCATATCTGGTGCAGCGATACGCCGATGGCCGAGATCAGAAAGCCGCCGCCGAAACAGCAGGCCGCCACGAACATCGTCATGCGCGGGCCGACTTTTTCCAGCCACTTGCCGCCGAAGGCAGCCGACAGGCCGAGGAAAAAGATCGCGAGGCTGAAGATCCAGCCCAGCGTGGTTAGCTTCCAGTCGTCCGGCGTCGATTCGGTAATACCGATCGCCTTGCTCAACGGACCGTTGAACACGCTGAACGCGTAAGCCTGGCCGATGCACAAGTGCACTGCCAGCGCGGCGGGCGGCACCATCCATCGGTTGAAGCCGGGGCCGGCCACGGTTCGTTCCCTCGCAAAAAATCCTGGCATATCCATCTCCTCTGTATATGGTTTTGCATGTCGCGTCCGGCGACAGCCTTGATCTGAACCGCGTACGGTCGTCGGTCTTGCAAACAGGTATTACGCAATCGACATGCCAGAACAAAACGAAAGCCAAGTGCTTGATTTTTAAAGAGCCGCGCGCCGTGCTCTGTGCGCGGTAGCGACAATTTGACCCGATGCCGCGGACAAAATGTCGCATTGCGGTTGCCGTTAAATCGCGCTGCGAAGCGCCATCGGTGTCCGCGCGCGGCTTGACGTACGCCGACCCGGCACGTGTACACTCTTGCATCACTTCCGGAGATGCCCGTTCATGCTGATCAATTGCGTTGCCTACGAGGATGGCAAAAAGCTCGCCGATATTTCGATCGAGGAGATCAGCGACTACCTGCAGCGTCCGAACTGTTTCGTGTGGGTTGCGCTGAAGGATGCCGGGCCGGAGGAACTTGCCACCATGCAGCAGGAATTCGGCCTGCATGAATTGGCGGTCGAGGATGCGCACCACGGCCACCAACGGCCGAAGATCGAGGAATACGGCGACTCGCTGTTCGCCGTGGTGAAAACCGCCGAGGTCGAGGACGGCAAGCTGCACATCGGCGAGCTCGACGTTTTCGTCGGCAGGAATTACGTGTTGTCGGTGCGTAATCGCAGCGCGCACGGTTTTCTCGGCGTGCGCGCGCGTTGCGAGAACGAACCGCACCAGCTGCGCAAGGGTTCGGCCTTCGTGCTGTATGCGCTGATGGACGCAGTGGTCGACCGTTATTTCCCGGTGGTCGAGGCGCTGGAATCGGAACTGGAAACGATCGAAGCGAAAATCTTCGAGCAGGACGGCCAGCGCAGCAATATCGAACGCCTGTACGAACTGAAGCGCGAAGTGGTGATGATCAAGCACATCGTCGCGCCGCTGATGGAGGCGGTGGGCAAGCTGTACGGCGGCCGCGTCCCCAACCTGTGCGAGAGCACGCGCGACTATTTCCGCGATATCGGCGATCACCTGTACCGCATCAATTCGCTGATCGATGCGATCCGCGAAACGATTTCCACCGCGATCCAGGTCAACCTGTCGATGGTGACGATCGAGGAAAGCGAAGTGAACAAGCGGCTGGCGTCCTGGGCCGCGATCTTCGCGGTGGCGACCGCCTTCTTCGGCCTGTGGGGCATGAACTTCAAGTTCATGCCGGAGCTGGACTGGAAATACGGTTATCCGGCCGCGATCGGGCTGGTGGTCGGCGTGTGCGGCTACCTGTATTACCGCTTCAAGCGCTCCGGCTGGTTGTAGCGCGTCTTATTTCTTCTGTTCCAGCATGCTCAGTGCGAGCGCTTCCGCCACGCGGATGCCGTCGATTGCCGCCGACATGATGCCGCCGGCGTAACCCGCGCCTTCGCCGGCCGGATAGAGTCCCTGCGTGTTGATGCTTTGCAGCGTGCGGTCATCGCGCTTGATGCGGATTGGCGACGAGGTGCGCGTTTCGATGCCGGTCAGCACCGCGTCGTGCATCGAAAATCCCTTGATCTGCTTGTTGAAGGCAGTCAGCGCTTCGCGTATCGCGTCGATCGCGTATGAGGGCAGCGATGGATTCAGGTCGCCCAGCTTCACGCCGGGTTTGTACGAAGGCAGCACCGAGCCGAATTCGGTGGAAGGACGATTCGCGATGAAATCGCCGACCAGCTGCCCCGGCGCATCGTAGTTGCCGCCGCCGAGCTCGAAGGCTTTCGCTTCCCATTGCTGCTGGAATTCCATGCCGGCCAGCGCATCGCCCGGATAGTCGTCCGGCGTGATGCCGACCACAATGCCGGCATTCGCATTGCGTTCGTTGCGCGAATACTGGCTCATGCCGTTGGTCACCAC
>DATMTZ010000179.1:0-1696 GCA_035563975.1 Oxalicibacterium sp.
CGTGGTCTGGCGATCGATACCGCGCTGAATTCCGGCGAAGAGTTTCCGCGCTTCGAGGAATTCTGGATCGAGAAGCCGACGCGCAGCGCCAAGCATCTGGTGATCTATGCCCTGCTGGATTCGCCGCGCGCGACCGGCGCCTACCGTTTTACGGTCAAGCCCGGCACGCAGATGGTGACGGAAGTGAAGTCGCAGCTTTATCTGCGCGAGAACGTCACCAAGCTCGGCATCGCGCCGCTGACCAGCATGTATTTCTTCGGCGAGAACCAGCGCTCCGAGAAAGCGGACTATCGGCCGGAAGCGCATGACTCGGACGGCTTGTCGATCTCGTCCGGCACCGGCGAATGGATCTGGCGGCCGCTGGTCAATCCGAAGCGCCTGCTGGTGACTTCATACAAGCTGACCAATCCCAGCGGCTTCGGCCTGATGCAGCGCGACCAGAAGCAGGACCACTACGAGGACCTGGCATTGCGTTACGAAGACCGTCCGAGCGGATGGGTGGAGCCGGTCGGCAAATGGGGCAAGGGCCGCGTCGAGCTGGTGCAGATTCCGACGCCGGACGAGCTCAACGACAACATCGTGGCGTACTGGGTGCCGGACCAGTTGCCGAAGACCGGCAAGCCGATCAACCTCGACTATCGCCTGTTCTGGACGCGCGGCGATGATTCGCAGCGGCCGCCGCTGTCCTGGGTCACGCAGACCCGCCGCGGCAACGGTTATATGCGCAAGCCGGATGACAGCATCGCGCTGTTCGTTGATTTCGAAGGGCCGATCTTCAAGAAGCTGCCGGCGGATACCAAGGTCGATATGCGCCTGTCGGCCGACACCAATGCCGAAATTCTTGAATCGCACGTGATGCCGAACCCGAGCACGGGCGGTTGGCGCGCGGCGATCCGCCTGAAGCAGCTGGACAAGAAGAAGCCGGTCGAGATGCGCGGCTTCCTGGAAACCGTCAACACCACGTTGTCTGAAACGTGGAGCTACATTCTTCCGGCGGCAGAGTGATGATGGACGAACTGCGCATCCCGGCCGTCTGCCATCGCTATCTGGATCGACTGGCGTTGCCGGCGGCCGACCGCGCGCGCATCGAGGAAACGCTGGCGCAGACGCCGGGCCTGTCCGATACGGAAGCGATGCGACGCATGCACCTCTTGCTGGCCGGCGATCGGGGCGACGATGCGCATCCGGCCTATGCCTCTGCAGCGGTACGCGCGCAAACGAAACTCGACGGCGCCAGCGCGTGGTGCAAGCCGGATGATGCGCCGGGCGATGCTGCCGGCCACGCCTTGCGCGTGGCACCGCCGACGGCGCGCGGCTCGATGGTGCCCTTGCCATGGAGCCCCTTGAATCCGCTCGCACGCAAATTCCGTACGCTGATATTGCGTCAGAAACTGCCGCCCATCGAAGTCGATGCGCCGCGCATGCGCAAGCCTGTGCACGGCGGCTTGCGTCGGCTGGTGCTGCTGTTCCTGATGCTGGCGCAGACGGCGCTGGCCACGTATTTCATGAGCCGCGTGCTGCCTTACCAGGGCACCAAGCCGCTCGAGATCGCGCTGCTGTCGCTGTTCGCCCTGCTGTTCTGCTGGGTGTCGGCCGGCTTCTGGACTGCGCTGACCGGCTTCCTGATCCTGATCACGCGGCGCGATCCTTACCTGGTGTCCCGCGGCGTGGCGAAGGATGCGCCGATTGCGGAAGA
>DATMTZ010000180.1:0-3123 GCA_035563975.1 Oxalicibacterium sp.
ACCCAAGCAGGCACCGCAACTGGCGCAAAAGACGCCGCCTGCGCCGACCCCGGCACCACCTGTGCGCACGCAAGCGGTACCGGCCGACATGATGGACATGCTGGCCGCCGCACGTGATCGCCGCCGGGCAGCCGGCATTCCGGATGCGAACGATGCGCCGGACGAACCGCAGGAGAAGGATGCGGACGCAATCGCGCGCGAAAACATCGCCTTCAGCATGCAGTCGCGCGGCCGCAATGACAGCGGCGGCGTGTTCCAGGTCACATCGCGCGGCGTGCGCACGGCCGAGTTGATTTTCCGCGGCTGGGATGTGCGGCGCAGGAATGTCACGCGCCAGGCCTTCGAGATCGATGCCGGCCTGAACGGCGATATCGATACCGCGATCGTGCGCAAGATGATCGAGCTGATCCGGCAGCAGAAGAAAGGCGATTTCAACTGGGAATCGCGCCGCCTCGGACGCGTGGTCGTGCTGTCGGCGCGGCCACAGGACGATGCCGAACTGGAAGCCTTCCTGAAGAAGGATTTCTTCGCGATCTACCGCTAGGCCGACTACCCGTCACGCATTCTGCGTGACCAGTTCCTTGTACATCACGACAGCATCGACGTAACCGAAGCGCTGGTGATGAAAGGCACGCGGCAGCGTGCCGACCACGCCGAACCCCAGCCGCTGCCACAGCCGCAACGCGCGATCGTCGGTCGACACGACCAGGTTGAACTGCATCGCGCGAAATCCCATTGCAACCGCTTCCAGCTGCGAGTGTTCGCACATCAGCGTCGCCAGTCCCTGCCCGCGTGCCGGCGGCGCCACCACATATGCGCAGTTGCAGACGTGTGAACCGAGCCCCGGCTGATTGGGAGAAAGCGTGTAGCTGCCGAGAATGCGATCATCCGCATCCAACGCGACATAAGCCGCGGACGGCGCTTCGACCCACGCACGATGAATGTCCGCCTCAGCGCTGTCCGGCGCAAAGACGCAGGTGTCGCCGCCGTCGATGGTTGCGCGCAGAAAGGCCCAGACGCTGGGCCAGTCGCGCTCGCTGAAACGGCGTATCGATGTCATGCAAACCTCGCTGCGCGACGCGTGCCGCGCGGTGGTCAGGGTTGCTGCGGCTGGGCCGGCGCCGGCAGGCCCTCCGGCTGCGCTGGCGGTTTTGCCGCTTCCTGCGCATCTTCCCTGCCGGCCTCCAGCAAGCTCGCGTCATGGTTCAGATAGCGTTCGACCAGCTGGAAAAAGCGCGCATAGAACTGTTCTGCGCCGATGGTCTGGCTGGCGACCTTGACCAGCGAATCGTCGCTCGACGAAAACGGCAGCGACAGCGAACCGAGCGCGCCGACGCCGAGACTGGCCGACTGGTTGACTTTCTTCAGTGCATAACGGTCTTCCACCGCGTTGGCGAACAGCGACGAGGTCTTGCTGCCCTGCGGCAGGTCGGCAGCGCACACGACGCGAAAGGCGATTTGCACGTGCACGTCGCTTTCAGGCTGAAAGCTCTTGCGGCCGTCGATCTGGCTGGTGGTGGCGGCGCCGATGATATAACCCTGGCTCAGCAGCGTGCGGCGTGCCGCTTCGCACACCGCATCGGCCGGCGCCGCGAAATGGTGGGTATAGACGTTGGTGGTGTCGAATTTTTCTTCCTGATAGACGACAGGCTTCTGGCCCACGCAAGCGCTCAGCGTCGCCAGCAAGGCCAGCGGCAACAGGGGACGTAAGCGCAATCGCATAAGCTTTTCTCCACAAGGAACGGACATCGCATCGATACGTTTTTATTGACTGCAGGAACCGGCGAAAATTCCACTCCCCGCGTCGTACTATCCTGACATAAACACATTAAGCGCGGATGAAACGGCCGCGCCGGGCGCCGCCCGGCCGGCCATCGAACTGTCGCGCTGCAATCCGGTCCGACAGGCATGCAAACCGCCACTGAATCGACATGAACGAAATGCATCCTCCGCCGAGCTGGGTCGTCATGGGCGTCAGTGGCTCCGGCAAAACCGAAATCGCCCGCCGGCTGGCGGCACGCCTGCAGCTCGCCTGCATCGAAGGGGACGATTATCATCCGCCGGAAAACATCGCGAAGATGTCGGCCGGGGTGGCACTGGACGATGAAGACCGGCGTGCATGGCTGCTGCTCCTGCAGCACAAGCTGCGCGAAGCAGCCGACGCCGGCTTATCGGTGGTGCTTGCCTGTTCCGCGCTGAAGCGGCGTTACCGCGATGTGCTGCGCGGCGGCAATCCGGACCTGATTTTTCTTTTCCTGGACGGCGACCGCGCATTGCTCGCCTCGCGCATGCAGCAGCGGCGCGGCCATTTCATGCCGAGCGCGATGCTGGATGGACAGCTGGCCGCGCTGGAACCGCCGCAGGCGGACGAGCGCTTCCTGCGGCTGGATATTCAGCTGACACCGGATCAGATCGTCGAGCGCATTGTCGCCTTTCACGCGACGCTGCACACTGGCGAATGAACGCCTTCACCGTCCCTGCATAGAGGAGCCATCATGCATCTCGAAGGATCATGCCATTGCGGCGCCGTGCACTTCAGCCTTGAAAGCGCGACGCCTTATCCGTACCAGCGCTGCTATTGCTCGATCTGCCGCAAGACGCAGGGCGGCGGCGGTTATGCCGTCAACATCGGCGGCGACGCGCGCACGATGAAGGTGAAAGGGCAGGATGACGTCAGCGTGTATCACGCGGTGATGCGCGTACCTGGACAGCGCGCGCACGCCAGCACCGCACAGCGGCATTTCTGCCGGCGCTGCGGCAGCGCACTGTGGCTGTTTGATCCGGGCTGGCCGGACCTGATCCATCCGTTCGCTTCGGCAATCGATACGCCATTGCCGGTGCCGCCTGAACATACGCACCTGATGCTCGATTTCAAGGCGCCGTGGGTGGAAGTGAAAGCGGACAGGAAGGACAAGCAGTTCGGCGAATATCCGGAGGAATCGCTCGCCGAATGGCACGCGCGGCTGAAACTGGACGTCGAGTGAACCGGGCGGTTTACAGAATGACCGAAGTTTCCGGCAGCGGCATGCTCATCGAGGTGCGGCTCAGTACGCGCATCGCGTCGTCGAGCCGATAGACCAGCGGCACGCCGTTCGGCACGTCGAAAGCGGCGACTTCATCCTG
>DATMTZ010000181.1:0-1808 GCA_035563975.1 Oxalicibacterium sp.
GAGATTGGCTTCGGCCAGGTCGCGCTTCATCACCAGCGTGATGCCGGGTCCCTTGCCCGTCGTGATCTGATAGCTGCTGATCATTTTCCACCCCTGATCCGCCAGGTTCTGGCGATAAAAGTCGGCGTTCGATTGCGCCGAGAACGTGTTGCTGAGCAGGATCGTGCGCGCGTTCTTTCCGTCGTCGCGATGCTCGATATCGTTGATGATGGTGCTGCCGGACATCATCGGCAGCTTCTTGTCCGATGACACGATGCGCGGACCGTCGATCGGCTGCGTTGCGCTCAGCAGACCGGTCGAGCCGGTTTTGCCGGCGGCTTGCACCTGCACCGTAAAGAAGCATTTGCCGCGCCGCGCGCTGATCGTCTGCCATACGCCGACCGCGTTTTCCACCGGCGCCGCGGGGCCGCTGCCGTTCCACGCGCGGCGGTAGAAAGCCAGGATGCTTTCCGGCGACTGCTCGCTGTCGAAGCGCTTCACACTCATCGGCACGCCATTGAAAATCATGTAGGGCGCGACCCATTGCACCCTGGCGTCGGGTTGCGGGAAGGCAGGGCAGTCCAGCTCTTCGGCGCAGGCGGCCGACAGCATGCCGGCCATCGCCAGCGATGCCGCCGCATATCTCCCTGTCTGTCTCCCCATTCTTTTCATTGCCGTTTGTTGTTATGGTTGGCTGCTTTTTACTTCAGGCGATCCGCCGGCACCTTGTCCGGCTCGATCTTGCCGGGCTCGAGCTTGGACGCCTCGGGCAAGAACACCGACAAGGCCTTCAGCACGTACTCCATCACGTTCACGCCGGCGATTTCCGCATTGAGGATGGAGGTCGGCACCAGTCCCTTGACCTGCTGCTTGACGCTGGTCTTGCTCGGATCGTCGGGGCCGTCCGCGCTCCAGCCGTTGGCCAGCAGCACATTGGTTTCATGAAAACTCGCTGTGGAGTTCTTCAGCAGGAAATGGTCGTAATCGATGTCGCGCACCTTCATGCTTACGGTGGCGGAATACAGGCCTTTCATTTCCAGTGTGAAGGGGCCGAGCGTTGCCGCCAGATTGGCGATCGGGTCGAGGATCACGTTCAAGGTGCCGGGCGCCTGGGCGCTGCCTATGGTGTTTTGCAGATCGTCGTAATTGACCAGCATCTGCTGGCTCTGGCGGTCCTGCCACAACGCTTTGGAACTGTTCTTGAAATTGCTGGCGCCCAGCCAGCCGAGGCTGGACGCGGCGCTGCCGCCATACCAGACCGTGCGCTCCCATGCGGCGTAGCGGGCGGCCTGCACCGCAGACGAACGCATGTCGAGATATTTGCCGATCAGCGGAATGGCGAGGAACAGCGGCACCAGCACGAATCCCGCCACGATCACCAGTTCGACCATGGCCTGTCCGCCCGATTTTTTATAGCGATTTACCATAGGTGATAGGCCATCGATGCGTATTGCTCGAGGAAGTTGTTGGGCACCAGTCGCGCCTGCCAGTACGGGCTGTACAGGCTGCCCAGTTCGGTCTTGCCGTCTTCGCGCGCCCATAATTTGCTCGGCCGCGAAAAATAGATCTGCGCCTTGGTCAGGCTGCGCATATAGCCGCTTTGCGTGCCGTTATCGAGTGAAAACCGGCCGCCCGAAACGGCGTTGCTGCTCGGAATGGAACTGTCGGCTTTTTCGATTTCCAGGATCAGCGATGGCGCCACCGAGTTATCGCCGTCGGTTTTTTTCAGGTCGAAGTACTTGCGCAGGCCTGCGCGTTTGTCCATCGTGCTGCCGGCACCCTGTCCGCGCTGGATGCCGGCGGCGCCGACCGTATTGACGTTCTCGTAT
>DATMTZ010000182.1:0-3758 GCA_035563975.1 Oxalicibacterium sp.
CGCCGGCGCAGGCTGCCGAGCTGCAGCGGCGGGTGGTTGCGCTTGGGCGCCGCGCGATCCTGTTCCCGCTGCTGGAAATTCAGCCGCTGGCCGATCAAGAGGCGCTGCGGCAAGCCCTGCACACGCTGGACACCTATGCGCTGATTGCCTTCGTCAGCCCGAACGCGATCGACGCCGCCTTCGCTGCGCGGCCGGACTGGCCGCGGCAGGTGCCGCTGGCGGTGGTCGGCGAGGGCAGCCGGCAGGCGCTGCAGCGCCATGGCGTAAGGCCCGAATCGACGCGCATCTTCTGCCCGGTCGATCCCGATCACAGCGATTCGGAAGGCTTGCTGCAGGCGCTCGACCTGGCCGCGCTGCGCGGCAAGCCGGTGCTGATCGTGCGCGGCGAAACCGGACGCGAACTGCTGGCCGATGCGCTGCGCAACGCCGGCGCGCAAGTGAGCACATTGGCCGCGTATCGCCGCGTACCGCCTGCCTTCGACGAACAGCGGCGGCGCGAACTCGCAGGCTTGCTGCGCAGTCAGAACGACTGGCTCGTGACCAGCTCGGAAGCGCTGCGCATCCTGCTCGATATGGTGGTCCGGTTGAATGAAGCGGAAGGCGTCGCAAAAATGCAACAGCAACGCATCATCGTGCCGCACATGCGCATCGCGGAAACCGCGCGCACGCTCGGATTCGTCAACATCGTACAGAGCAGATCGGGCGACGACGGTCTGATAGCCGCGTTACAATCCTGCTCATGAATGACATGCAAAATTCTCCCGACGCAAGTTCGCCGCCGGTCTCCGCCGCGCCCCTGTCCGAAACGGTGGTCGCCGCCATTCCTCCCCAGTTTCCTCCGCCGCGGCGCAATCGCCTGATCTATCTGGCCCTGATTGTGCTGGCCGTGCTGCTGCTGGCGCAGTGGTGGGTCTCGCACCGCGAGATTGCCAGTCTGCGCAAGGAAGTGGCGCGCCGCATGCAGGGCAGCGATACCGTCAATACCGAAACCAGGGTGGTGGCGAAATCGGTGCAGGAAACCACGCAGGAACTGCAGGCGAAAGTCAGCGTGCTGGAGAACAAGCAGGCCGAGGCCCAGAGCCAGCAACTCGCGCTGGAGCAGCTATACCAGGACACATTCAAGAAGCGTGAAGACTGGGCGCTGACTGAAATCGAACAGATCCTGTCGATCGCGAACGAACAGTTGCAGCTGGCCGGCAACGTGCAGGGCGCGCTGGTTGCCTTGCAGAACGCGGATAACCGGCTGTCGCATGCGGACACGCCGCAGTTCGTCACCGTGCGCCGCGCGATCGGACACGACATCGAACGGCTGAAGGCCTTGCCAAGCGTGGACGTCACCGGCATCACGCTGCGTCTGGACAGCGTGATCGGCCAGGTCGACGGCCTGCCGCTGCTGTCGGACGAGCAGCCGGCCATGCCGGCAGTCGAGCCGAAGAACCTGCGCGAGGAAAAGCCGCCGGTGAAGAAAGGCAAGCCGCACGGCAAGTCAGCCAAGCCGGCCGAGGAATTGCCGCCGCCGCAACCTTCGTGGTCCACCATCGCGAAAAACAAGTGGGATAGCTGGTCCGCCGAAATGTGGGCCGACGTGCAGCAGCTGATCCGTATCCGCAAGGTCGATACGCCGGACGCGTTGCTGTTGTCGCCGACGCAGGCGTATTACGCGCGCGAAAACCTGAAGCTGCGGCTGCTGAGCGCGCGTCTTGCGCTGCTGTCGCGCAACCAGGCCGCCTTCCGCAGCGACCTGATCGCGGCGCAGGATGCGATCACGCGCTATTTCGACACGCGCGCGCGGCAGACGCAGACAGTGCAGACGATACTGAAGCAGGTGCAGTCCACCAATCTCGCCGTCGAGATGCCGTCGCTGTCGGAAAGCCTGAACGCCGTGCGCAACTACAAGCCAAGGCCATAGCCTTCCTCGAACGCCAACCGTTTTTCACCATGCGCATATTTCTCTGGCTTATCGCCCTGTTCGCCACCGCAATCGGCCTCGCGGTTGCGGCGCAGTACAACACGGGCAATGTCGTCTTCTTCTATCCGCCGTACCGCATCGACCTGTCGCTGAATTTCTTTATCCTGGTCGCGGTCCTGCTGTTTTTCGTAATCTATGCGGTGCTGAAAACGATCCGTGTCACGCAGCGCATGCCGGGCCGCGTCGCTGCGTATCGGCGCGAAAAGCAGGAGCGCAAGGGTAACCAGGCCTTGCGCGATGCGCTGAAGGCGTTTTTCGAAGGCCGCTTCGGCCAGGCGGAAAAGGCGGCGATGCGCGCTACCGGCTCACCGGAGAATGCCGGACTGTCCGCGCTGATCGGCGCGCGCGCCGCGCACAACATGCGCCAGACCGAGCGGCGCGACATGTGGCTGTCCATGCTGCAGGACGACGCGCCGTTGAAGACCGCGCGCCTGATGACCGCCATTGAATTACTGAACGACGAACGCCAGCCGGAACGCGCGCTGGAAGTCGTCAACGAATTGAATGCCAGCGGCATGCGCCATATCCATGCGCTGCGCATGGCTCTGAAAGCCAACCAGCGCGCCGGCAACTGGTCCGAGGTGCTGCGCCTGGTGCGCACGCTGGACAAGAACAATGCGCTGCACCCGGCGCTGTCGGGACGCCTGCGCGAACTCGCCTATCAGGATTTGCTGCACGACCAGCCGCATGACGCGGAATCGATACGGCGCGTGTGGAACGGCATTCCCGCCGAAGACCGCGTCAAGTCTTCGCTGGCTGCGCATGCCGCGAGCGCGTTCAATGCCGCGGGCTTGCATGACGAGGCGCGCGTGATCGTCGAAAAGGCGCTGGCGGCGGAGTGGGATGACCGACTGCTGCGCGCCTACCGCGATTCGGCCGCGCCGGAAGGGTCGCCGGCCTTGCTGGCGCAGATCGAACATTGCGAAAACTGGTGCCGGCAGCACCCGTCCGATCCCGAACTGGCGCTGACGCTCGGCACGCTGTGCCTGCGGCAGAGTCTGTGGGGCAAGGCCCAGCGCCAGCTGGAACAGGCGCTGCGCGATGCCGGCACGCCGCGGCTGCTGCAGGAAGCGCACCTGAAACTGGCGCAGCTGCATGAAGCGCTGAATCAGCCGGAACAGGCCGCCGCGCATTATCGCCAATGCGCCTACGCGACCATATTGTGAGCCGCCTGCGCCGCGCCGTCAGCGGCGGTTCGCTATAATCCACGCTTTGCCATTCCCCTTACTTCAAGAAAACACCATGAGCCTGAACAACGTCCCAGCCGGCAAGGATCTGCCGAATGACTTCAATGTCGTCATCGAAATTCCGATGAACGGCGATCCGGTCAAGTATGAAGTCGACAAGGAAAGCGGCGCGATTTTTGTCGACCGCTTCATGAGCACGGCCATGCACTACCCATGCAACTACGGCTACATCCCGCAGACGCTGTCGGACGACGGTGACCCGGTCGACGTGCTGGTCGTGACGCCCATTCCGCTGCCGACGGGCGTCGTAGTGCGTTGCCGCACGATCGGCGTGTTGAAGATGACCGATGAAGCGGGCGGTGACGCCAAGCTGCTGGCGGTGCCGGTCGACAAGTTGCTGCCGACCTACAAGAGCGTGCAGAAGCCGCAAGACCTGCCCGAGCTGCTGCTGCAGCAGATCCAGCACTTCTTCGAGCACTACAAGGACCTGGAAAAAGGCAAGTGGGTCAAGGTCGAAGGCTGGTTCGGCGCCGAGGATGCCAAGGCGGAAATCATGTCGAGCGCTGAAGCTTACAAGAAGGCAAACAAGTAAGCCGCGGTCC
>DATMTZ010000183.1:0-1969 GCA_035563975.1 Oxalicibacterium sp.
GGATTCGATGTCGCCGACCAGGAAATCGTGCGCCTGGCGCAGGCCGGCGACTTGGTGGTCACGGCCGACATTCCGCTCGCGGCCGACGTGCTGAAAAAACAGGCCTACGCCTTGAATCCACGCGGCGAGTTTTATACGAACTACAACATCGCGCAATTCCTGACGATGCGCAGTTTCATGGACCAGTTGCGCAGCAGCGGCGTGGAAACCGGCGGGCCGGCTGCGTTCGGCCAGAGCGATATACGCCAGTTCGCCAATCAACTGGATCGTCATCTTGCCAAGGTACTCAGGCGTTCTTGATTGGCGCACTAGGCAAGTTGAACTTGAGCCCTTGCTGGCAGTCAACCGCAGACCCTTTTTGGCGCGGCAGCGTCCCACCCTCTTGTATAAAAATATTGCGTCGAAGACAATGATTGTTGCCTTCGTTCAACTTTCGTGAGCCCGCCATGTTGATGACCAGCCAAGCCAACCGTTATGCGCATCTGTTGCTCGAGGCGCGGGCCAACGCGCGCAAACTGCCGTGTTTGAGCAAGGAAGGCATCTCGCTCGCTGACGGCTACGACATCGCGCACCGCATCTTCGATATCCGCGTGGCGCAAGGCGAACAGCTGGCCGGCCGCAAGATCGGTCTGACCAATCCCAAGCTGTGGAGCGCGGCCGCCGAACCCGTCACGGCGCCGATATGGGCGCCGATGTACGACAGCACCGTGCGCTACGCCGACAACAATCATGGCGTGCAAAGTCTGCGCGGCGCCGTGCAACCGCGTCTTGAGCCGGAAATCGTCTTCATGCTGCGGCAGACGCCGGCGGCGGACGCCAGCGTCGAGGACATGGCCGAATGCGTCGCATGGATGGCGCACGGGTTTGAAGTGGTCACGTGTCCGTTTCCCGACTGGAAGTTCGGTACGGCCGACCTGGTCGCCGCCTTCGGTTTCCATGGCACGCTGATCGTCGGCGAACCACACATGCTGTCGGCGCCGACGCGGCAGCACTTGAGCGCGATCCTGCCGAACGCCAGTGTCTCGCTGTCGCGCAGTGAAGGCGGCGAATTTTCACTGCAGAGCGCGGGCTTTGGCAGCGATGTGATGGAAAGTCCGGTGCATGCGTTGTGGCACTTGCATCAGTTGCTGAAAACGCAGCCGCAGTTCCCGCCGTTGCGCGCCGGCGAACTGATCGCCACCGGCGCCTTGACTGCCGCCTGTCCGGTCAAGCCGGGGCAGACGTGGTCGACGGCATTTTCAGGCGTGAGCCTGCCGGGCATGACGCTGTCCTTCGTCTGATTCGGATCGCTTGACGCGCCGCCGCGGCGCGAGGCCAAAGGAACCTTCGCCGTCTCTTTGCAATCCATCGGACATGTCCGATCGTGATCGCACGCCCCCATCCGGCGACCAGCCTGCACCTTCTCCTGCAAGCCCAGGCTTGCTGCAGCCGGGCCACAACTGCTGGCAGATTGCGCAGGCGAGGCGTTTTTCGCTGCTGATCGACGCACAGGCGTATTTTTCCGCAGTGCGACAGGCGATGTGCAACGCGCACCGCAGCATCTTCATTCTCAGCTGGGATATCGACAGCCGTGTGCGCCTGGTGCCCGACGGCGCCAACGACGGCTGGCCGGAGCCGCTGGGCGAGTTCCTTGCGGCGCTCGTCAAGGCGCGGCCTGCGCTGCACGTGCATGTGCTCAACTGGGACTTCGCGATGCTGTATGCGCTGGAGCGCGAACTGCCGCCTGCCTACGGCAATGGCTGGCAGACGCAACGGCGGCTGATGGTGCAGATGGACGGCCGCCATCCGGTCGGCGCTTCGCATCACCAGAAGATCGTCGTGATCGACGACGCCATCGCCTTTGTCGGCGGGCTCGATCTGACGCGCAGCCGCTGGGATACGCCCGAGCATGCCTGCGACAACCCGCTGCGCCGCGATGCCGACGGCAAGGCCTACGCGCCTTTCCATGACGTGCAGGCGCTGGTCGACA
>DATMTZ010000184.1:0-4521 GCA_035563975.1 Oxalicibacterium sp.
AGCGGCTCTTCCGACAGCCAGCAGATATCGGCATTGACGGTCTTCAGCAGCGTGGCGGGGCGTGCGGCTTCGGACAGCATGTCGCCGCGCGAGATGTCCACGTATTCGTCCAGCAGCAGCGTGACCGACTGGCCGGCGATGGCCTCGTCCAGCGAGCCGTCCAGCGTCTGGATATCTTTCACAGTCGCGCTCTGGCCGCCAGGCTGCACGACAATCTTGTCGCCTTTTGCGATCCTGCCGGCTTCGACGCGGCCCATGTAGCCGCGGAAGTCGTTCGCTTCGTGGCCATTGTGGCGCGCCACCAGTTGCACCGGGAAGCGGAACGGCTCACCGCAGGCTTCATCGTAGACGGAGAGCGATTCGAGCAATTCGATCAGCGTCGGACCTTTGTACCAGGGCATGTTGTCGCCGCTGACGACGACGTTGTCGCCGGCCAGTGCCGACAGCGGAATTGGCCGAATGTCCTTCAGGCCGAGCGTGTTGGCGAACTCGGTGTACGCCGCGACGATGCGGTCATAAACGGTCTGGTCGTAATTGACGAGATCCATTTTGTTGACGGCAACGATCACATGCTCGATCTGCAGCAGATGCGCGATCGTCGAGTGACGCTTGGTCTGGATCAGCAGCTCGACGCTGCCGTCGTCGTTCAGTTTCACCTTCGACACGTCGATCAGGATGATGACGGCGTCGGCGGTCGAGGCGCCCGTGACCATGTTGCGCGTGTACTGCTCGTGGCCCGGCGTGTCGGCAATGATGAACTTGCGCTTCGGCGTGGCGAAATAGCGGTAGGCGACGTCGATCGTGATGCCTTGCTCGCGCTCGGCTTCCAGGCCGTCAGTCAACAGCGACAGGTCGATCGTATCGCCGACGGTGCGCTTGTGCTTGGAGCGCGAGACGGCGGCCAGCTGGTCGGCGAAAATGCCCTTGCTGTCGAACAGCAAGCGGCCGATCAGCGTGCTCTTGCCGTCGTCGACCGAGCCGGCAGTGATGAAGCGCAGCAGGCCGCGCTCGGCCGATTGTTGTTCCGCCACGGCAGTGTTCAATTGGGCGCTCATCAGAAATATCCTTCTTTTTTACGTTTTTCCATCGATGCTTCGGACGTTTGATCGTCCATGCGGGTCGCGCCGCGTTCGGTGATCTGCGTGATCGCGGTTTCCGCGATGATCGCGTCTACCGTCGATGCGTCGGACGATACAGGGCAGGTGCAGGAGATGTCGCCGACGGTACGGAAACGGACGGTTTGCGTTTCGACCTGCTCTCCTTCCTTCGCCGGCGTCAATGGCGTCAGCGGCACCAGCAAGCCGTTGCGTGGGATCACCTGGCGCTGGTGCGCAAAGTAGATCGATGGCAGTTCCAGTTTTTCGCGGGCGATATATTGCCAGACGTCGAGCTCGGTCCAGTTCGAGATCGGGAACACGCGCATGTTTTCGCCAGGATGGACGCGGGTGTTATACAAGTCCCACAGTTCCGGGCGCTGCGCCTTCGGATTCCACTGGCCGAATTCGTCGCGGAAAGAGAAGATGCGTTCTTTCGCGCGCGCCTTTTCTTCATCGCGGCGCGCGCCGCCGATGCAGGCGTCGAACTTGTGTTCGGCAATCGTTTCCAGCAGCGTCACGGCTTGCGCCGCATTGCGCGAATCGGTCTGCGGATTGCGCAGGCGCACGGTGCCGCGCTTCATCGAATCTTCAACGTGACCGACGATCAGGCGCTCGCCGAGTTCGGCCACGCGCTTGTCGCGGAACTGGATCACTTCATCAAAGTTGTGGCCGGTATCGATGTGCACCAGAGGGAACGGGAATTTGCCGGGGCGGAACGCCTTTTCCGCCAAGCGCAGCATCACGACCGAGTCCTTGCCGCCTGAAAAGAGCAGCGCAGGGTTCGTGCACTCGGCCGCGACCTCGCGCATGATGTGGATCGCTTCCGATTCCAGCCAGTCCAGGTGCTTGTTGCTGGCGGCGTCGATGAACAGTTTGTCGACTGCAGTATTCATATGATTCTCTTTGATTAAGCCGATGTTGCCGATTTGATGCGAACCAGCTTGCCGTCAACGACGTGCAAGCCGCATTCCTTGGATTCCGGGTTTTGGCTATGGCCGTTCACTTCGTTCCCTTAACGTTCGCTCCGCTCACGTTAGCCTTCGCCGAAGCTCGGACAAGGCGTTGCACGCCGTTTGCATCTGTTACCAGATGCAAACCACATTCTTTCGAGTCCGCGCTTTCCCACCACCAGCGGCCGGCACGGACGTCTTCGCCGGGCTGGATCGCACGGGTGCAGGGTTCGCAGCCGATCGACGGATAGCCGCGGTCGTGCAGCGCGTTGTACGGCACATTGTTGCTGCGGATGTAGTGCCACACGTCCTCTTCCGACCAGTCAACCAGCGGGTTGAACTTAACCATGTCGTGCGCATCGTCGCGTTCCTGCAGCAGCAGTTCGGCGCGCGTGCTCGACTGCGTGCGGCGCTGCCCGGTGATCCAGGCGCGCTTGCCTTGCAACGCACGATTCAGCGGTTCGACCTTGCGGATGCGGCAGCATTCCTTGCGCAGGTCCACGCTGTCGTAGAACGCATCCAGGCCATGCTGGTTGATATAGACGTTAACCGCCTGCTGCTCGGGACGATACAGCGCGACTTCGTAGCCGTAGGTTTCCCTGATGCGATCGAGCACGTTCAGCGTTTCCGCGTGCAGGCGGCCGGTTTCCAGCGTGAAGATGCCGATGCGGTCCTGCAGCTTGTCGCGCAGGATCATGTCGGTCAACACCATGTCTTCCGCTGCCAGGCTGGAGGCCAGCGCAGCCGGCGTGAACTCGTCCGCTACGCGCTGCAGCGTGGCGCGCGTGCCGGCAACCAGCAGTTCGAAGTTTTCGCTGATCATTTTGCTGCGACCGCCTGACGATCGACGCGGCGGAACAGCGGCGACTTGCGATCCACCGAGATCTGGTAAGCCTCCGAAAAATCGCTGAGCGCCTTCAGCGCATCATGGATGTTGCGGTCCGGACGCGTCGCGAAGGCATTGAAGCCGACGCGGTGCATGTAGTACATCTGGTCACGCAGCACGTCACCGATCGCGCGCAGCTCGCCCTCGTAGCCGAGGCGCGTGCGCAGGTTGTAGGCGATCGAATAGCCGCGGCCGTCCGAGAATTTCGGGAAATCAACGGCGATCACTGCGAACTTGTCGACTTCGCCTTTCAGCGCTTCCGGGCGTTCATCGCTGGCAATCCACACGCCGATTTCGGCGCGGCTCTGCAGCGCGTCGCGCTGTGCCTGCCACACGCTCAGCGGCACGATGATCTTGCCGGCCGGGACGGTAATGGATTCCGGCGTGTCGCCTTCGGCCAGGCGCAGCACTTCCCAGTCGTCATTGACGACGGCTTTGTCCTTGATGATTTCACGCATATGCATCCTCGCCGGCGTTCTGTTGAATATTGATCGGGGTCGCGTAGACATGCGTCTTGAACGGTTCGACGCCGACGCGGCGCACCGTATCGATGAAGCGTTCGCCGTCGACGCGGTTCGTCACGTAGGTCTGCAGCAGTCGGCCGATCACTTCCGGTACTTGCTGCGCGGAGAACGACGGGCCGATGATCTTGCCGATCGCGCTGTCGTTGCCCTGCGCGCCGCCCAGCGAAATCTGGTACCACTCGGAGCCGTCCTTGTCGACGCCGAGGATGCCGATGTTGCCGATGTGGTGATGGCCGCAGGCGTTGATGCAGCCCGACATGTTCAGCTCGATCTCGCCGATGTCGTGCTGGAAGTCGATGTTCTCGAAGCGCTCGGTGATCGCTGCGGCGATCGGGATCGATTTCGCATTCGCCAGCGAGCAGAAATCGCCGCCGGGGCAGCAGATGATGTCGGTCAGCAGGCCGATGTTCGGCGTAGCGAGCTGGTGCGATTTCGCTTCCTCCCATACCGCAAACAAATCGGCCTGGCGCACGTCGGCCAGCACCAGGTTCTGTTCGTGCGTGACGCGCAATTCGCCGAAGCTGTAGCGGTCGGCCAGATCGGCGACGAAATCCATTTGCTCGGCGGTGGCGTCGCCCGGCGGCACGCCCGGTTTCTTCAGCGACAGCACGACGGCTGCGTAGCCCGGCACCTTGTGCGGCTTGACGTTGCGCTTCATCCAGTTGTCGAAGCCCTTGTGCGCGCTGCGCTGCTGCTGCAGCAATGCATCTTCGTTGGACAGCGCGGCATACGGCGGCGGTGCGAAGTAGGCGGCGACGCGTGCGACTTCTTCTTCCGTCAGCGTGCCGGGACCGTCGGCCAGATCGGCCCATTCGGCTTCGACCTTGGCGGCGAATTCTTCCGGGCCGATCGCCTTGACCAGGATCTTGATGCGCGCCTTGTACTTGTTGTCGCGGCGGCCGTACTGGTTATAGACGCGCAGGATCGCTTCGATGTAGGTCAGCAGGTGCTGCCAGGGCAGGAACTCGCGGATCACGCTGCCCAGGATAGGCGTGCGGCCGAGGCCGCCGCCGACCAGCACACGGAAACCGAGTTCGCCTTGTTCGTTCTTGACGACGGTGATG
>DATMTZ010000185.1:0-2921 GCA_035563975.1 Oxalicibacterium sp.
GGCTGGTTGAATGCGTTAAATCAGATTTGCTTGGCGAGGAGCGCGGCGTAACCGATATAGGACGCCGGTGTCATGGCCAGCAACTGATCCTTGGCTTCCTGTGGAATCGCCAGCGTGACGATGAACTGCTGCAGCGCTTCCTTTGAAATGCCTTTGCCGCGCGTCAGGTCTTTCAACTGCTCGTACGGATTTTCGATGCCGTAACGGCGCATCACGGTCTGTACCGGCTCGGCCAGCACTTCCCAGGTATCGTCCAGATCTTCCGCCATGCGCTCCGGCGCGACTTGCAGCTTGTTCAGACCGCGCAGGCAGCTGTCGTAAGCGAGCACCGCGTAACCGAAGCCGACGCCGATGTTGCGCAATACGGTGGAATCGGTCAGGTCGCGCTGCCAGCGGGAGATCGGCAGTTTCTCGGCCATGTGCTTCAGCACCGCATTCGCCATGCCGAGATTGCCCTCGGAATTCTCGAAGTCGATCGGGTTGACCTTGTGCGGCATGGTCGACGAACCGATCTCGCCCGCCTTGGTAATCTGCTTGAAGTAGCCCAGCGAGATATAACCCCAGATGTCGCGGTTCAGGTCGAGCAGGATGGTGTTGGCACGTGCGACCGCGTCGAACAGTTCGGCCATGTAATCGTGCGGTTCGATCTGGATCGTGTAAGGATTGAAGACGAGGCCGAGGCGCTGCTCGATCACGCTCTTCGAGAATGCCTGCCAGTCGGTTTGCGGATAGGCCGACAGGTGCGCGTTGAAGTTGCCGACCGCGCCGTTCATCTTGCCGAGAATCTTGACGTCGGCGATGCGCGCTGCGGCGTGTTTCAGGCGCGCCACCACGTTGGCCATTTCCTTGCCCAGCGTGGTCGGGCTGGCGGGCTGACCGTGCGTACGCGACATCATCGGTAATGCGGCATTGTCGTGCGCGATCTGCGTCAGCTTGTTGATCACGGCCTGCAGCGCAGGCAGCAGCACCGTGTCGCGCGCCGCTTTCAGCATCATGCCGTGCGAGGTGTTGTTGATGTCTTCCGAGGTGCAGGCGAAATGAATGAACTCGGTGGCGGCCACCAGTTCCGGCACATCCTTCACTTTTTCCTTCAGCCAGTACTCGACTGCCTTCACATCGTGATTGGTGACGGCTTCGATATCCTTGATGCGCTGCGCATCGGCTTCGGTGAAGTCGCTGACGATTTCGTTCAGGCGCGCATTGGCGGCAGCCGAAAACGGCTTGATCTCGGCGAAACCGGCGGCGGACAACGCCTGCAGCCATGCGATTTCCACTTTGACGCGGTGATGCATGAAGCCGGATTCGGACAGGATCGGGCGCAGTTTATCGGTCTTGGCGGCGTAGCGGCCGTCGAGCGGCGAAAGGGCGTTGAGCGTGGAAAGAGGCATGGCAATTACGGGTGAATGAAGGGAGTCCGCCAAATGCAGGTGCTGAAAGTTGGCGGAAAGCACCATAAAGGCGAAGCCGACATTCTACCACTCGTGCGTCGCGGAACGTCTTGCCGCCGCCGGCAACCAAGTGTGTGGGGAAAACGACGACGCTGCGCGGATTTTGACGGGCCGCGATGTATAATCGCCTTCCAATTTTTGAAGCAAAGCCTCTATGAAACTGATTGGTTCGCTGGCCAGCCCGTATGTGCGCAAGGTGCGCATCGTGATGCTGGAAAAAAAGATTGACTACGATTTCGTGCTCGAGGATGTGTGGCGCGAAGAAACGGCGATCCAGGAGTCGAATCCTCTCGGCAAGGTGCCTTGCCTCGTGATGGAGGACGGCGGCGCGATGTTCGATTCGCGCGTGATCGTCGAATACCTCGATACGCTGACGCCGGTCGGCAAGCTGATTCCGCCGCACGGGCGCGAGCGTGCCGAAGTCAAATGCTGGGAGGCGCTGGCCGACGGCGTGTCCGACGCCGCATTGTTGGCGCGCCTGGAACGCACCATGCGCCCGGCGGAGCAGCAGAGCGAGAAGTGGCGCAACCGCCAGATGGCGAAGGTCAATGCCGGCCTGAAGGCGATGGCGGCAGGCTTGAAGGACACCACCTACTGCGCCGGCAATCAGTACACGCTGGCCGACGTCGCGGTCGGCTGCACACTCGGCTGGTTGGCATTCCGGTTCCCGGAGATCAATTGGCGCGAAGAATATCCGAACCTGGACAAGCTGTACGAGAAACTGTGCGAGCGGCCTTCGTTCAGGGAAACGGCGCCGGAATAGTATTTGTCGCGCGCAATAAAAAAGGACGCCTGTGCGTCCTTTTTTAATTGGCCGATGCGGATTTATTCGCTGATCATCTGCGTCTGCAGATAACTCTGGATGCCGACCTTGTTGATCAGGTCGAGCTGGGTTTCCAGCCAGTCGATATGTTCCTCGGTGTCTTCCAGGATGAACTGGAACAGCTCGCGCGACACATAGTCGCCGGCCGCTTCGCAGGCGGCGATGCCTTCCTTCACGGTTTTCTGCGCGGCCTGTTCCAGCTGCAGATCGCAATTCAGCATCTCCTGCGTGTTTTCGCCAATCATCAGCTTGTGCAGCGCCTGCAGGTTCGGCAGGCCGTCCAGCATCAGGATGCGGTCGATCAGCTTGTCGGCGTGCTTCATTTCACCGATCGATTCGTCGTATTCCTTCTTCGCGATCTTTTCGAATCCCCAATGCTTGTACATGCGCGCATGCAGGAAGTACTGGTTGATGGCGGTAAGTTCGTTGGTCAGCTGTGCATTGAGCAGCTTGATGATGTTGCTGTCGCCTTTCATGGGACGCCTCGAAAAAATAGGGAACATGGCGGCCGCTGTAACTGTCGGCCGGAAAGTACGCATGATAGCCCAATGCCCCGGGTTTCCGCGCCGTTGCGCTGCATTTCGTTAGCGGGAATCATTCTTGTTTCGATTGCTTCGCACAATCGACGAAGCAAAAAAAGCGCCGGCAAG
>DATMTZ010000186.1:0-2935 GCA_035563975.1 Oxalicibacterium sp.
ACATGCCTACTCGCTGTCTTCTTCCAGCCGGCGCGCGCGCTGCAGGCGCCACTCCCATTCGGGCACGCCGCCGTACACGTCGTCCGGCGTGGTGCCGGTTTCCTGCAGATGTGTATCGAGCGCAATGCGGTTGTCGAAGACGAAGCACTCGCCTTCCCAGTCGCGCTCGGCGTCCGGCATCTGCAGGAAGTAGTTCAGGATGCCGCCTTCCAGCTGATACACCGGCACGCCCATGTCCTGCATCCAAGCGCTGGTCTTTTCGCAGCGTATGCCCCCGGTGCAATACATCGCGACGCGCTTGCCCGCGGCTTTCCATTCCGGCACGTGCTCCTCGATGTACCTGGGGAAATCACGGAAATTGTCGACGCCGGGATCGACCGCATTCTTGAATTTGCCGAGGCGGTATTCGAAGCTGTTGCGGTTGTCGATCACCACCACGTCGTCCTGTGCGATCAGCTCGCGCCATTGCCGCGGGCTAACGTCGATGCCCTTCCTGTTGACCGCATCGACATCGTCGACACCGAGGAACACGATCTCCGACTTGTGATGCACCTTCAATCGCGCGAACGGCGGCGTGACGCAGGCGCTGCGCTTGAACACGATGTCGTCGAATGCGCCGCCGAAGCGGGGGGCGTTGCGCAGCGCCTGTTCGAAGCGATCGAGCGCCGGCGCCTCGCCGGCCAGCACGCCGTTGATGCCTTCTTCCGCCAGCAGCACGCTGCCCAGCAGTTCGGCTGCCAGTTCACGCACGCCTGCTGCGACCGCCTCGGGATCGTCCAGCCGGACGAATTTGTAGAAAGCGATATGGAACAGGGTGCGGGATGCGGCGGGGGAAGGCGGATGCGTGCTCATGCCGATATTGTCCCAGATTTGCATGCCGCCGATGGCGCGGAAGCATCATTTCTACAAGGCAAACGCGACAGCAAAGCCTGCATTTTCTGACAACAACTGAAGCCACTGTCTGATACGCGGCGAACTATGGTCGGGCTTACATTGGCTGCGACAGGTTCGACCACGCATTGCAGGTCTGTTGGCGAATTCTGGCAACGCACATTCATTCGACAAAATCGGAGGCATCATGACAGCAAGCAAAACAGCCGCTAAATCGGCCAAGCCAGCCAGCAAATCCACTCGTTCCCACGCGAGCGAACCGAATGCCATCGAGTTGCTGATGGATGACCACAAGAAGGTCAAGAAAATGTTCAAGGAATTCGAAAAGCTGAGTAAGGCGGAGGATATCGAAGGCAAGGTGGAGCTCGCCAACCAGATCTGCGAGGAACTGACCGTGCACACGATGCTGGAGGAAGAGATTTTCTATCCGGCCACCCGCGATGCGATCGGAGAGGACGACATGATGAATGAAGCCATCGTCGAGCATGCATCCGCCAAGGACCTGATCGCGCAGATCCAGGAAATGTCCGGCGACGACGAAATGTATGACGCGAAGGTCACCGTGCTTTCCGAATACATCAATCACCACGTCGAGGAAGAAGAGAAGGAAATGTTCCCGAAGGCCAAGAAAGCCAAGATGGACCTGGAAGCGCTCGGCGCGCAGATGATGGAGCGCAAGGAAGAACTGACGACGGCAACGGCATAAACGCGGTACGCCGGAACCGGAAGATCAGGAAAGACCGGCTGCGCCTGTGCGCGGCGCGGTCTTTTTCGCATGGGTAAAAGGAGGCAGGCATGTCGAAGAAAAACAGCGGCATCAACGACCGCCATGACGCCAGCGGCGAACAGAGCCACATGGACGGCAATTCCGGCATCGATAACAAGATCGACGGAGAAGAAATGCCCGATCCGCCGGATCTGGTGACGCGACGTCAGGCGGATGAACTGGAGCGCCACGCGAAGACGCCGACGCGGCGCAACGACGATATTCTTTAAACGCGGGAATCAGTCGGGCCGGCGCAGGCGGTCGGTTTCCTGTTTCTGGTTGCCGGCCGCGAACAGTTGCCACAGCGTGATGAACAGCGCGGCAATCATCGGCCCGATTACGAAGCCGTTCAGGCCCAGCAAGGCCATGCCGCCGACGGTCGAAATCAGCACGACGAAGTCCGGCATCTGCGTGTCCTTGCCGACCAGAATGGGGCGCAGGATATTGTCGACCAAGCCGATCACCAGCACACCGAACACGATCAGCGACACGCCCTGCCAGATCGCGCCAGTCACCAGGAAATAGACGGCGACCGGAATCCAGATGATGGCGGCGCCGACCGCCGGCAGCAGCGACAGGAAAGCCATCAGCACGCCCCACAGCAGCGGCCCCTGCACGCCCAGGAACCAGAACGCGAGCCCGCCAAGCGCGCCCTGCACGGCGGCGACCACGACGTTGCCCTTGACGGTGGCGCGGATCACGATCACCAGGTTCGCAAACAGCTGGCGCTTGTGGCCGGCCGACAGCGGCGTCGCCAGCCGCAGTTTTTCGGTCAGGCGGTCGCCGTCGCGCAGCAGGAAGAACAGCATGTACAGCATGATCGTGAAGCTGACCAGGAAATTGAAGGTGTTCTGGCCGATGCTGATGATCTGGCGCGTGATGAATTCGCTGCCGGCAACCGCAGTGGTCGTGACGCGCGCCTGCAGGGCGGCGAAATTGTCGAGGCCGAAACGCTGCAGCAGGCTGACCACCCACGACGGCAGCGCGGCAAAGATTTTCTGGAAAAAGTCGCCGAAATTGATCTGGCCCGACTTCACGTTCTGGTACACGGTCGATGCTTCCTGCGCCAGCGAGATGAAGATCAGCGTCAAAGGCAGCACGACGACCACCAGGCAGATCAGCAGCGTGGCTGCGGCCGCCAGGTTTTCATGCCGGTTCAGCCGCACCAGCATCTTGCGGTAGAAGGGCGTGAACAGGATGGCCAGCACCACCGCCCAGAACACCGCGCCGTAGAACGGCAGCAGGATCCATACGAAGGCGATGGAAAAAACGATCAGC
>DATMTZ010000187.1:0-5155 GCA_035563975.1 Oxalicibacterium sp.
ATCGATACAGGCTCACTATGCCGCCGAACAACTGAGCTCACGCGTTCGCAGTGAACTGGAATCACTCGAGGAGACCCTGAGAGAATCAAAATCGAAGCATCCCGATCTTGATTACGACGAGGTTGAGGACGATATCGTGGACTTTTCCATCTTCGCTTTCGGTGGGTGCTACTGAAAACGGGCACATCTCCATCCTATCCCTGCATGGATAGAGAACCAGTAGGCTCGCTTTTTCAGCATAAGGCGATATCGCTGTCTATTGCGTTACAGCTGCCGGCGCTCCGGAAGAAAATTTGAAAAATCAGTGGCCACCTAGCGGCCGCCCGCATCGATATCGGCCAAGCATTCGCGCCCCTTTGGCGTGATCTCAAATTTGTTGTCCGGCTTGACTGCAATATGGCCCTTCTTTGCAAGAAAGCCCGCGACATCCGCCGCCATCTCATTTGTCGCTTCCAGCGATACTGCACGCAATCCGTCTATGCACCGCTTGATGAATAAAGTCTGCTTGCCCTTGTCGGTTATGGTCCGGCTGCCGTTCTCCGCATGCTGCACGTATTTGAGTCCGGACAGCCGTTTGACGTTGCGTGCAACACAGGCGGAGGGACGGCCGTCTTTCAAGCCTTTACTGATCTGTTCCAGCGCATCCAGTTCGTCTTTCGATAAGTCACTGCCTATTACCGCTTCCATGTTTTTCCTGTTCTTCCAAATCAAAATCGCGGCAGATCGGCAAGTGTACGCCCCGGAACATTGCGATCGATCGTGTCAATGTCCTCGATGCCATGTTGCGGAATCACGATATGCACGCGCGGCCCCAGCACGAGATCCGAACCAACCCTGAACGCTGTGGCGACTTCATCGCCGAAGTGCAAGGCATCCACCACCAGACTTACTTCCTGCTCCACCGCCGCGACTTCCCACCCTGCCGATCCGTCAGCCTTGCGCCGGCCCCTGCCCCAGCGCACCATCTCGACCCTGCCTGCTTCATTCATTCGTACCGCTTCAATCAGATGGACTGACATCGATTTCTCCATAAAAGTAAGGCGCTTTGATACTACGCGCGCCCTTGCGCGACAGCAAGAAGGCGCGTGTCTTCCAACCTATGTCGTGCGGCTCTGCCGATGCTTTATGTGTTAAATCACAGCGAATTTTTCTTGCCAATGTTAAGCAGAAATCGCCGCGATTTTTCATTTTGCTTCGTGGTCATTGATGTTTCTGCAGAAAAACGTTTCCATATGTTAATTTTGCTTTGCGTCTCGGCCATTCGTCCCATATTCATGGGATGCCAGTGTCTTCGCCGAATGCATACACTTCGCTCCAGCTCGTGAGCAGCGACGCTGATTCCACCAAAAAATTTTGCTCAAGAATCGCACGGCAAGGCCGTTACCAGTTGCAACATTGACACGACGGCGCATGCTTGGTTCACGCGCGGATATCCCGTTTCACGCGATCCGGATGTCGCCGCGCATCGCTCACGCTACACAGGTCCTCACGCACTTACGATACGCCCGCCCAAGCCCATGTCTGCCACGAAGCTCGTCCAGTCCCCGTGCGATTCACCGTTGCCAAACGGTTTCGCACGCCTGGATCTGCAACTGGTCGCGTGCTGGGCACTGGTGGCTTTGCTGTTGATCGGCCTGCTGTGGAGCGCGATCTTTTCCAAACTGGACAGCGATCGCAAAATGCTCGAGGAAACGGCAAGCCGGCAGGCCCTGTCGATTTCGCAGGCTTACGCGCAATACCTGGCGCGCACCCTCGAGCAACTGGCGCAGCTCAGCAAGCAAATCAAATACGGTTGGGAAAAATCCGGCGGCACGGCAAGCCTGGAAGAGATGTCGCGCAAGGGTGTATTCGACATTCCGCAATTCGCTTCGGTCGCGATCTACGATGCCGCAGGCAAGCCAGTCACCACCAGCATACAGGTGCGTCGCCCCTTTACGATCACCGACCGCGAGTACTTTCAGTTCCACAAGACACACCGTGAAAACGTGATGCGGATCGGCCCGCCGGCCATCGGCCGCCTCAGCGGCAAGAAGATCATTCAGATTACCCGTCGTCTCGAGAAGGTGAACGGGCAGTTTGCAGGCGTACTGGTAATCGGCATCGTGCCCGACTACTTCACGCTTTTTTCGGATGACCCGATATTGGGCAAGGGCGGCATCCTTGCATTCGTCGGCGAGGATGGCATTGAGCGCATGTCCAAGTTCAGTCGCGAACAGATCGACAGCCCCTCGCTGCTGGCGATGCCGGTCGGTGACGGAAACGAAATAGGCAGCGTTCAGCCCGGCGCGCATCTTTTCTCCGACGGTAAAACGCGTTTTGCGGCCACTGAGAAAATCGCCGGCTATCCGTTCTATGCCATGGTGGGTCTGAGCCGTGACGATGTGCTCCTGCCTTACCAGCGCAACCGGACGATGTATATGCGGATCGGCTTTGCCAGCACCGCGATCATCCTGCTGTTCGCATTCGCTGCGGCGCTGATGTCACTGCGTCTGATATGGCGTCGCCAGCAGACGGCGGCCATCAGGGAAACCTACCGCATCGCGACCGAAGGCGGCAACGAAGGCTTTTACATCATCCTGCCGCGTCGCGATCGCAACGGCTTCATCGAGGATTTCGAGATCGTCGACTGCAATGAAAAAGGCGCCGAATTCTTCGGCGTAAGCCGCGACCGCTTTATCGGGAAAACCGTCTCGGCGTTCTGCTTCGACGAGCATTTTTCGCAATCGATGCAAGCCTACCGCAGCGCGATGCAATCCGGTTTCTACGAAGACGATTACCGTGTACCGCCCGGCAGCCCGATGCAGGCGGAATGGCTGAAGCGGAAATTCGTTCGATCCGAAAACGGCCTCGCCGTCACGCTGCGCGACATCAGCGAATCCAAGCGGCATGAGCGCGAAATGTCGCGGCTGGCGACCGAAGACGGCGTCACAGGCCTGCCCAACCGGCACTGGCTGATGACTTATCTGCCGAAGGCGCTTGCGCAGGCACAGAGCAACGGCACGATGCTGGCCATTCTGTTCATCGATCTCGACGACTTCAAGAACGTCAACGATACGCTCGGCCACTCTGCGGGTGACCAGTTGCTGCGCGAAGTGGCGACCCGCCTGCGCGCGGCGCTGCGCTCGAGCGACAAGGTGGTGCGCATCGGCGGCGACGAATTCACCGTGGTGCTGGAAGCGATCCACAACGAGGAAAACGTCGCCAATATCGCGCTCGCCATCAACCAGGCGCTGCAGCAGCCTTTCGACCTCGTACGCAGCACCGGCCTGCACAAGAGCCGCATCGGCGCGTCGATCGGCATCAGCCTGTTCCCGCGCGACGGACAGGATGTCGAGACGCTGATCAAGAACGCCGACATCGCGATGTACGCGGCGAAGAACTCGACCAAGGGCCGTTTCCGTTTCTACGACCAGCATCTGTACGACAAGATCAAGTTGCGTCTAGATACTGAACAGGAACTGCTGCAGGCGATCCGGGACGACCAGTTCGTCGTGCATTACCAGCCGCGCGTCGACGCCCACTCCGGGGTCATGATCGGCATGGAAGCGTTGATTCGCTGGCAGCACCCGTCGCGCGGCCTGCTCGCGCCACAGCACTTCATCGGTCTGGCAGAAGAAAACGGCATGATCAATGCGATCGGCGAAATCGTGCTGGAGAAAGTTTGCGCACAGCTGGCCGCATGGCGCAGCCAGGGTATCCATCCGACACCGGTTTCAGTGAACGTGTCCGCGCACCAGTTCAATGAAAACAGGGTCCGGGAACAGATCGCATCCCGGCTGGCGCACTATGACATTCCGCCCGCCATGCTGGAAATCGAGCTGACCGAATCCGCGATGATGCACAACTCGGGCGACATTTTCGACCAGATTGCCGCGATCAACGCGATGGGCATCCGGATCCACGTTGATGACTTCGGCACCGGCTATTCGTCGCTGTCGCTGCTGCAGCAGCTCGACATGGACGTGCTGAAGATCGACCGTGCTTTCACCGCACAGCTTGGCGTGACGCGCGACGGTGAAATCTTCTTCTCCGCCATCGTGTCGATGGCAAAGGCGCTTGGCATGCGCGTAGTCGCCGAAGGCGTGGAGACCACGGCGCAATTGCAGATACTGCAGACACTGGCCTGCGATGAAGTCCAGGGCTACTACGTCGCGCGGCCATTGCCGGCCGACGAAGTCACTCGCCTGATGGGCCAGCGCTCGCTGTTCCACTGAACCGCAAGCCGCAGCAGGCCTCGCCGTATAATAGCGGCCGACGATTTCCCTCTCATAGCGGCCGCTTTCGCAGCGGCATCACAATTACCGCAACATGAATACATCGCACCAACGTCCCGTCGTTCTTTGCCTTTCCGGTCACGATCCCAGCGGCGGCGCCGGCCTGCAGGCCGACATCGAAGCGCTGATGGCGCAAGGCTGCCACGCCGCGCCGACGGTGACGGCACTGACGGTGCAGAACTCGATCGACGTATCGGATTTCCGCGTGCTGGATGGCGCATGGGTGAAAGCACAGGCGCATGCCGTGCTGTCGGATATCGCGATCGCCGGCGTCAAGCTCGGCATGCTGGGATCGATCGAGATGGTCGACACCGTACTGGATATTTTGCGCCCGCTGAACGTGCCCATCGTCTGCGATCCGGTGTTGCGTGCGGGCGGCGGCGGGGCACTCGGCAAGGACGAAGTCGGCTACGCCATTCGTGAACGCCTGCTGCCGATTGCCGCAGTCGCCACGCCCAACCTGCCGGAGGCGCGCATCCTGGCCGAACTGCCGCAAGGCACGGCGGAACAATGCGCCGAAAAGCTGCTGCCTTTCTGCCAGAATCTGCTGATCAAGGGCGGCCACGGCGACGAACAGCAAGTACATAACCGCCTGTATCTGCGCGACGGCACGTCGAAAACGTTTACCTGCGAACGCCTGCCAGGCCACTACCACGGTTCGGGCTGCACGCTGGCCAGCGCCCTTGCCGGCCGCCTGGCGCTGGGCGAGGAAATTTCAGCCGCGGTCGAAAACGCGCTGAACTATACCTGGCGCACGCTGCGCGATGCAGACCGGCCGGGCGCCGGCCAGCATTTCCCGCGCCGCCTGCCGCTCGACTTCTGCGCGTAACGGAAATCCGCGCCGGAAAAACAAAACGCCTGACGAATCCGTCAGGCGTTTT
>DATMTZ010000188.1:0-2997 GCA_035563975.1 Oxalicibacterium sp.
ACTGCTCCACGTAGTTCCGCAGAACTGCGCGGCACCGAATTCGACCTCGTCATCGGCGAAGCGCCTATCAATGTCACCGGACGGCAGGCCATCGCCACGGCGGTCAACGGCACGGTGCCGGCGCCGCTGCTGCGCTGGCGCGAAGGCGATACCGTCACGTTGCGCGTCACCAACCGGCTGCCTGTCACCAGTTCCATCCACTGGCACGGCATCCTGCTGCCGGCCGGCATGGACGGCGTGCCCGGCCTCAGTTTCAAGGGCATCGCGCCGGGCGAGACATTCCGCTACCGCTTCGACGTCAGGCAAAGCGGCACCTACTGGTACCACAGCCATTCCGGCTTCCAGGAGCAGACCGGCTTGTATGGTCCGGTCGTCATCGAACCGCGCGGCGGCGAACGCTTCCCCGCCGATCGCGACTACGTGGTGATGCTGTCCGACTGGTCGGACGATGACCCGGTAACCGTGATGGCGAACCTGAAGAAGATGAGCGACATCTACAACTTCAACGAGCCCACCGCGGCCGACTTCGCACGCGACGCGGCGCAGATGGGCGTGCAGCAGGCACTGGCCAAGCGCCAGATGTGGAACCAGATGCGCATGAACCCGACCGACCTGTCCGACGTCACCGGCCAGCACTACACCTACCTGATCAACGGCGCGCCGCCTGACGGCAACTGGACCTGTCTCTTCAGCAAGGGCGAGAAAGTCAGGCTGCGCGTCATCAACGGCGCCTCGCAAAGCATTTTCGATTTCCGCATTCCGGGCCTGAAGATGACGGTGGTGTCGGCCGACGGCCAGGACGTCGAGCCGGTCACCGTCGACGAATTCCGCATCGCCGCGGCCGAAACCTATGACGTGATCGTGCAGCCCGGCGAAGACCGCGCCTACACGCTGTTCGCGCAATCGATCGACCGCATGGGCTATGCGCGCGGCACGCTGGCGCCGCGCGCAGGCATGCAGGCCGAGGTGCCGGCGGTCGACGCGCCGCAATGGCTGTCGATGATCGACATGATGGGATCGATGGCAATGGGCGGCGACATGGCGGGCATGGATCACGGCGGCGGGCATGCGATGCGCGGGCATGCGACGCCGTCGACGCACGGAGCGAACGACATGAAGGCGGCACCGAAAAGCCGCCACGCAAAAAGCGAGTACGGCCCAGGTGTTGACATGCGTGTCGATATGCCGCGCACGAACATCGACGATCCCGGCATCGGTCTGCGCAACAACGGCCGCAAGATGCTGACCTATGCCGACCTGCATACGATAGGCGGGCCGCTCGACACGCGCAGCGCCGGCCGGGAAATCGAGCTGCACCTGACCGGCAATATGGAACGCTACATGTGGTCCTTCGACGGCCAAAAGTTTTCGGACGCCAGGCCGCTGCATTTCCGCCATGGCGAACGGCTGCGCATCGTGCTCGTCAACGACACGATGATGCCGCATCCCATCCATCTGCACGGCATGTGGAGCGAAATGGAAAACGCTGATCAGGATTTTCAGGTGCGCAAGCACACGATCATGGTGCAACCGGCGCAACGCATCAGCTACCTGGTGAGCGCGGATGCGCCGGGCAGCTGGGCCTATCACTGCCACCTGCTCTATCACATGGAAGCGGGCATGTTCAGAACGGTGGTGGTGTCATGATGCATACGAACGAACAACGCAAGCGCACATTGTGGCGCCCGCTGCTGCCGGCCATTGCCTTTGCCGTCTCGCTATGGCCGCTCGCCGGCAGCGCGCAATCGGCGATGCCGCACGACATGTCCTCCATGCACCACATGCACCACGACGACATGCGGGGCGCGGATCACGGCGGCATGGGCAGCGTGAAGCATGGTGACCTGGGCGGCACGGACCATGGTGACACGCATGGCGCGCCAGACAGCGATACGCGCGACCCGGACGCCTATGCCGACGGACTGGAGCCCGGCCACATGCCCGGCATGGACATGGCAGACAACGCAACGCACGCCTACCTGCTGCTGAACCGCATCGAAACCTTCCGCAGCAATCGCAGCCACGGCCAGACGCTGGATGCGCAGGCATGGATAGGCGGCGACATCGACAAGGCGTGGTTCAAACTGGAAGGCGAGCGCGAAGACGGCAAGCTGGGCTCGAGTCGCAGCGAAGTGCTGTGGGACCATGCGATTGCCAGCTACTGGAGTTTGCAGACCGGCATCCGCCACGACGCCGGCGACGGTCCGGACCGCAGCTGGGCCGCGTTCGGCGTGCAAGGCCTGGCGCCATACTGGTTCGATGTCGAAGCGACCGCCTACCTCGGCGAAAACGGCCGTAGTGCCGCCCGCCTCGAATCGTCGTACGACTTGCGCGTCACGCAGCGCGTGGTGTTGCAGCCGGATATCGAAATTGCGCTGTACGGCAAGGACGATCGCGAGCGCGGCATCGGCTCGGGGCTGTCCGCCGTCGATGTCGGGCTGCGTCTGCGCTATGAGGTCACGCGCAAGTTCGCTCCCTATGCAGGCCTCGTGTGGCGCCGCACGTTTTCCGGCACCGCCGACTATGCGCGCGAAGCGGGCGATGCAGTCGAGGAAACGCGCATCGTTGCAGGCCTGCATGCGTGGTTTTGAGTTTCGTGTCTCGCGGGTAACGGCAATCGCCCCATTCGACATGTCCCACACGATCTCGGCAGATTTTCCGACTGCGGCGCGGCGACCGGAGGCCTACCATCGTTCACTCGATCAACGTACAGGAGAACACCATGTCCGACAAACCCGGCAGCGGCTCATCCGACAAGCAAAGTTCAAGCTCTTCGGCGCAGGCACAACAGTCGAAAGACAACCAAGGCCAGGACAAAAACCAGAACCAGAATCTGAGCCAGCAACAGAAATCCAGCGATGCCGCGCAAGCGGATGCCGGCGACAGGAGTCTTGACGATGAAGGCCCCACCATGGGCAGCAGCAAGTCGTCTGCGAAAAAACAGTAATCCCCGGCCCTGAAACAAAAATCCCTCGCGCAGACGAACCTGCGCGAGGG
>DATMTZ010000189.1:0-4073 GCA_035563975.1 Oxalicibacterium sp.
GTTGGATTAGCATGCACACTCTACACAAATTTGTCCGGAAAGGAGAAAGATCGTGAGTAGCGAAATGACTCTGGCAACGGAACCGGCGGCGGAAGCCGCCGTCCGTCATGCAATCGACAGTTGGCAGCAAGCGACGACCGCCTGCGACCTGCAGCGCATCATGCGCCACTATGCACCGGACGTGCTGGCCTTCGATGCCGTATCGCAATTGCAATTCAAGGGGGCGGACGCGTACCGCGCGCATTGGGCTGCTTGCCTGGAGATGTGCAAGGGCGCGATGATTTTCGAGATCCACGAGCTGGCGCTGACCGTGCGCGGCGACGCATCGTTCGCGCATTACCTGACGCGTTGCGGCGGCACCGCGGAAGACGGCCAGCAAAAGACGTCGTGGATGCGCGCGACGGTTTGCCACCGTTTGATCGGCGACGCCTGGCTGATCGTGCACGAGCATTTTTCCGTGCCCTTCGACATGCAGAGCGGCAAGGCGATGTTCGATCTGCAGCCGGGAGACGGGAAATGAGCGCCGTGGCAAGCGCCGTTGAAAGACCGCGGCCTTACCAGCAATTGCTCGCGCGTTTCGATCAGTTATGGGAATCGGCTTCGTCGCCGCAGGACCAGCGCGAGATGCAGGAGCTGCTGATCCTGATCAACCGGCACGAAGCCGGCCGCCAGGTTGAAAGCAGTTCCGTTTGACGATTTGCAATCGCAGTACCGCATTACTTAACCAACAGGAGACATCATGGACAAGCAACCATCCCTTCCAGAAGGCATGCATACGATCACACCGCATCTGGTATGCAGCAACGCAGCAGAAGCGATTGCCTTCTATCAAAAAGCCTTCGGCGCAACCGAAATGTTTCGTCTTCCCGCGCCAGACGGCAGGCTGATGCATGCCAGCGTTCGCATCGGTGATTCCACTGTCATGCTGGCCGACGAGTTCCCGGAATGCGAATCGAAGGCGCCGAACGCGCTGAAAGGCACGCCGGTCACGCTGCACATGTATGTCCAGGACGCCGATGCCGCGTTCAAGCGCGCAGTCGATGCCGGCGCCACGGTCAAGATGCCGTTGCAGGACATGTTCTGGGGCGATCGCTACGGCATCGTGGTCGATCCTTCCGGCCACAACTGGTCGATTGCCGCACATATCCGCGACGTGCCGAAGGCGGAAATGGAAGAGGCGGTGAAGAAGATGTGTGCGGCGGCATAGTCGCCATCGCGCATTCGTCGGAAAGGAAAAAGAGATGTCCGTCAAAACCTACAAGGGAAGCTGCCACTGCGGCGCCGTGCATTATGAAGCGGACATCGATCTGTCCAGCGGCACCGTACGCTGCAACTGTTCGATATGCATGAAGGCGCGTGCCTGGTTCACGTTTGTCGGCGCGCAACAGTTCCGCCTGCTGTCGGGCGAAAGTTCGCTGTCGGACTATCGCTGGACGCCGCCCGGCCGGCCCGCGCCTTTCCTGACCTACCGCTTCTGCAAAAATTGCGGCATCCGCATTCTGGGAACCGGCGAGCTGGAATCCATGGGCGGCCGCTTTTTTGCGCTGCCGGTTACCACGCTGGACGATGTCGATGCCGACGAGCTGGCGGCGGCGCCGATCAGGTTTATCGACAACCGTCATGACCGCGTCGACCAGGCGCCGGCCGACACGCGTCTGCTGTAGCCATACGAGGGCCCCATGAAAATTTACTGGATCAAGGCGCAGGCGCCGCGGCGGGTGCTGGCGCTGGTCAGGCATCTCGGCATCGATGCGGAATGTATCGAACTCGATCTGAAGGCGGGCGCCTTGAAGCGCCCGGACTACGTCGCGCTGAATCCGAACTGCAAGGCGCCGACGCTGGTCGAAGGCGAGCTCGTGCTGTGGGAGTCGACGGCAATCATGGCGCACCTGTGCATCAAGGCAGGTTCCGACATGTGGCCGGCGCGGCAACCGGACGAGCAGGTCGAGATGCTGCGCTGGCTGTCTTGGAACGATTGTCATTGGGCGCCGGCCGTCGCGCCGTTCTATTTCGAACACATCGTCAAGAGCACGTTCCATGTCGGCCAGCCCGACCGCGAAGGATTGCGTTCCGCCGTTGCCGATCTGCAGCGCTATGCGCAGGTGCTGGATGGCCATCTCGCGGGCCGCGAGCATGTAGCTTGCGGCCGTCTGACGATCGCCGATTTCCAGATGGCGTCGATGGCGGCATATTGGCGCGAGTCGGAGATGCCGCTGGAAAGCTATCCGAATATCGTGCGCTGGTTGGATGGCTTGATGCGCATTCCGGCATGGCGCGATCCGTGGCCGCAAAAAGCGGCGGCGTGAAGCGGCTGCACGAAGTGAAAATGGATAGCCGCAAAATGCTTTACAGTTGCGGTCAACATCCTATGAAATTTTTCTCTTCGTGAACGCTTCGCAAAATACAAACGGCACCGCAGCCGATCTGGTCGAGCAGCTGCAACTGCTTGAATATGCCATCCGCCGCGCAATCACCGTGCGCGAAGATCAGGAAGATGCGGCCAGCGCCGAACACATCGACGCAGCGCGCGGACTGGGCATCCACGTGAATGCGGACGCCAGCAAGGGTGATCTGCTCGCCGCAGTGCAGACACGGTTGCGGGCCGGGCAGTCGAAATCGGCTTGATTCTTTCCATGAAGCGATGAGCGGCTAGGCGCCGGTCCTGACGAACAGCGTCGTCAGCGGCGCATCGCCGACGACGCGGCTGCGATGGCCATGCACGCTGGCATCGAATGTCGCACCGTCCGGCAAGGTGTCGTTCGAAAAGAAATGTTCTCCTGCCTTGAAGATGCGCGCGGTGCCGTCGCGCAAGCCGATCTCCATCTCTCCGCTCAAGACCACCAGCCATTGCGCCGTCGTCGTGCAATGGAAGTCGCTGCTGACGCCGGGCGGGCTGCAGCGGACCTGGAATCCGTCGGAAGAAAACAGTTCCGACAGCAGCGCTTTCGGCGTGCCGCCGGGCAGCGCGAGCTCTTCTTCGCGAAACCTGGCGTAGCCGTCCATGTCGGTATAGAGGACGATGTGCTTGAATGTGTTCATGGCAGGAAGATCGAGTCGGGAAGCCGCCTATTGTAGCGGCGTACCGGCGTCGCGCCGTGTACGCGAACGTCAACGATCGCGCCAGGCGGAGGATAGAATCAGGCGTCCTGTATTGCTTCGGTCACCGCGCTCATCAGCGTATCGGCTTCGAAGGGTTTTTTCAGCACCGAATGCAGTTGTGCGGCGTTGGCAGGGGGAGTGGAAGTCATCAGGATGAAGGGCGTGCCGCTGGTCTCGGGATCGGCCTGTATCTCCGCCCATAATTCCAGACCGTCCAGCGCCGGCATCAGATAGTCCGATACGACGACATCCGGATGCTCGCTTCGGCACAGGGCGAGTCCTTCCTCGCCGTCACGCCCTGTCACCACCTCGAAGTCGGCGAACGTCAGGGTGGCATGCAGGGCTTCTAGTAATCGGCTGTCGTCGTCGACGATAAGTATCTTGCGGCTCATGGCACATGGCGTTGCAACACTATCGGAATTTCAGTGTTGCATGATCGAGGGCCGATCCGAATAGGACGAGGGCGCGAGTTGCTGTAGGAACATGGGAATGCCTTGGCAGGAAAATCCACGCACCTGGCGGCGACGGGCGCGCAGATGATGCCGGTCAAACCGCTGGCTTCGCGTGCGCAGACCGGATCATTCGCTTTTACTGCCGAGCAGACGCACCGCCAGCGCAGCCAGCGAGGAAACGGTTGCCAGCGTCACCACGCCAGGCCAGCCGAAACGCACCAGCATCATGCTGCCCAGCGCCGCACCGCTCGCCATGCCGATGAACATGCCGGTGAACAGCAACGCATTCAGACGGCTGCGCGCGCCGTGATCGAGTCCGTACACGACGGTCTGGTGCGCCACCAGCGTCGCCTGCACGCCGAAATCGAAACCGATCGTGCTCGCCACAATCAGCGCGATCTGCGCGTGGGGCGACAGCAGCGGCGCCAGCCACATTGCAGCGAAAGACAGCGCCGCCAATCCGGCGCCCAGCCGCGTCACAATCTCCGGGCCGCTGCGATCGGCAAGGCGGCCTGCCAGCGG
>DATMTZ010000190.1:0-5164 GCA_035563975.1 Oxalicibacterium sp.
GTGAAACCGCCCGTCCGATGCAAAAAGCGGTCCTGCCGGCAGACCGGCTGCGCAATGTGCAGCAGAAAGCATTTATCGGTGTATCGGGCGGCAGTATGCGAAGCCGGTATGTTGCAAATTGGTTTAGACTTGCGCTACATCTTTCAGGAGAAGCAATGAGCATTACGATTGAAGCCGTCAAGGCCGCGCTGGCAACTGTGATCGACCCGAATACGGGCAAGGACCTGGTCGGCAGCCGTTCGGCAAAGAATATCCAGGTCAACGGCAACAACGTCATTTTCGATGTCGAACTCGGTTATCCGGCCAAGAGCCAGATCGAACCGATCCGGCAAATGTGCGTGGAAGCCGTGCGCAAGCTGGACGGCATCGGCAACGTCACCGCCAACGTCCACATGCAGATCGTCGCGCACGCGGCGCAGCGCGGCGTGCAACTGAAGTCGAACATCAAGAACATCATCGCCGTCGCCTCCGGCAAGGGCGGCGTCGGCAAGTCGACCACCGCCGTCAACCTGGCATTGGCACTGGCCGCCGAGGGCGCGCAGGTCGGCATCCTGGACGCCGACATCTACGGCCCGTCGCAGCCGATGATGATGGGCATTTCCGGTCGTCCCGAATCGCTGGACGGCAAGACGATGGAGCCGATGGAAAACTATGGCCTGCAGGTATCGAGCATCGGTTTCATGATCGATCCGGATGAGCCGATGGTATGGCGCGGCCCGATCGTCACGCAGGCGCTGACGCAATTGCTCGATCAGACCAACTGGCGCGACCTCGACTACCTGGTGGTCGACATGCCGCCGGGCACCGGCGACGTGCAGCTGACGATGTCGCAGAAGGTGCCGGTCACCGGCGCCGTGATCGTGACGACACCGCAGGATATCGCGCTGCTGGATGCGCGCAAGGGCTTGAAGATGTTCGAGAAGGTCGGCATTCCGATTCTCGGCATCGTCGAGAACATGAGTACGCATATCTGTTCTAACTGCGGTCACGCCGAACCGATCTTCGGCGAAGGCGGCGGCGAAAAGATGTGCGCCGACTACGGTGTCGATTTCCTCGGCGGTCTGCCGCTGACGATGTCCATCCGCCAGCAGGCCGACTCCGGCAAGCCGACCGTCATCGCCGATCCGGACGGTCCGATCGCGACGATCTACAAGCAGATCGCGCGCAGTATCGCGATCAAGGTCGCGGAAAAGGCGAAGGACATGTCGTCCAAATTCCCGACCATCGTCGTCAAGAACGATTGACGACGCGTGAACTCTGCTCCATATTGATACCGCAATGAACGGATGCGCTGCATCCGTTCGCATCCTGTTGTAATGTTGATGCGGCATCCATTCACCACGGCGTTTGCGCGCCGTCGACGACAGATATGGAAACAGACGGAATCCGCATTGGCGTTGTCATGCAGCGCCGCCAGCTTGCCAATCGCTGGCAATCGTTCCAGTGGCGGCCGATGGAGGTCGTCGGCGACGTCGGTGTGGCCGGCGCGGCGCCGCATTGCCTGCTGAACGACGAAACCGAAGCGCGCTGGCTTTTCCCCGGCATCGAAATCAAGCTCTTCAGCGACGAGGGCGAAGGCTATTTCCTCAACATCAGCGCACCTGAACCCTGCTGGTTCATCATGTGGCGGCTGGAAGAGCGCGACGGTATCGAACTCGCGGTGCCGAAGTCGATCACCCTTTCCTACAATGAAGCGGCGCGCCTGATGGACGGCGGCGAGTGTGTCGATACGCTGCCGGCCTCGCCCGATGTCATTGAATGGCTGACCGCATTTACCGGCGCGCACTATCATCCCGAACCCAAGAAAAAACGCAAAAAGCCATCGTTCGAAGGCGGCGAAGGCGTCGACGAAATGGCGCGTGCCGAGGGAGCACAGCATGGCGGCTGACGATTTCTTCGCGCGCTGGTCGAAGAATAACAGCGAGGCGCGGCAGGAGCAGGAGACGGAAACCGCGGCAACGCTGCCGCCAACCAGCGTGCCGGCCGCCGATGCGCCGCCGCCGACGCTGGAGGATGCCGAGCGCCTGACGCCCGATGCCGATTTCTCCGGCTTCATGGCGCAGGGCGTGGATGAGGCCGTGAAGCGCGTCGCGGTGAAGAAGCTGTTCAGCGATCCGCATTTCAACATCATGGATGGGCTGGACGTCTATATCGACGATTACAACAAGTTCGAGGCCTTGACGCCGGATATCATCGCGTCGCTGAATCACGCGAAGGATCTGCTCGATCCGCTGTCCCAGTCCGCCGCGCCGTTGATGCATCTGCTCGATGCGCTGGACGAGGAGGGCACCGCACCGCAGCCCGCCGCGCAGCCCGAACTACGCACGGCGATCGCCGATGACGTCGAGGCGCCGCCTATCGAAGAAACAGAGCAATCCAGCCGCAGCACTCCGCCGCTGCCGGATTGATCCCTCACCGCCAGCCATAGCCAGCTCATGACGACACAATTCAAGGTTTGCAATTGCAATCGCAGCATGCCGCTCGATCGTTCCTCCGGCGAGCAGCTTGGCGCGGCGCTCGGCGTCGCGCCTTTGAACATGGCGTCAGAACTGTGCCGGCGCGAGATCGGCTCGTATCTGCCGGCGCTCGACGGAAGCGAGCAACTGGTAGTCGGCTGCACGCAGGAGCGTGCGCTGTTTTCCGAACTGGCGCAGCAGAAGAATACGGTGGCGCCGCTGCGCTTCGTCAATCTGCGTGAAACAGGCGGCTGGAGTACGCAAGCGAAACAGGCACTGCCGAAAATGGCAGCCTTGCTGGCCGCCGCTGCGCTGCCCGATCCGGAACCGGTGCCAACCGTCGATTACCACTCCAACGGACATGTGCTGATTGTCGGTCCGGCGCAGCGCGCGCTGTCCTGGGCCGCGCGGCTGCAGACGCAACTGGATGTCAGCGTGCTGCTGACTGATCGCGCCGGCACATTGCCGCTGGAACGCGGCTTCCCGGTATTTTCCGGCGAGCGCGTTCGCGTACAAGGCTGGCTGGGCGCGTTCCAGGTGGAATGGCAGCAGGCGAACGCAATCGATCTGGAGATATGCACGCGCTGCAATGCCTGCATCGAGCGCTGTCCGGAGGGCGCGATCGATCTGAGTTACCAGATCGACGCGGAAAAGTGCCGCGCGCACCGCGATTGCGTGAAGGCTTGCGGCTCGATCGGCGCAATCGATTTCGATCGGCTGCAAGCGATGCGCAACGGCGCCTTCGATCTCGTTTTCGATCTCGGCGACACGCCGCTGTTTGCCATGCATCAGCCGCCGCAGGGCTATTTCGCACCAGGCGCCGACGCCATGCGGCAGACGGAAGACGCGCTGGCGCTGGTGCAGAGGGTCGGCGAATTCAGCAAGCCGAAATTCTTCCAGTACAAGGAAAGACTGTGCGCGCACGGTCGCAACGGCAAGATCGGTTGCACCGCATGCATCGATGTCTGTTCGGCAGAGGCAATCAGTCATCACGGCGACCAGATCAGGGTCAATCCGAATCTGTGCGTCGGCTGCGGCGCCTGTACCACCGTGTGTCCGTCAGGCGCGCTGGCGTATGCCTATCCGCGCGCGGCCGATCTGGGCCTGCGAATCAAGACCATGTTCGACGCCTTTTCCCGAGCAGGCGGCAAACAGCCGGTCCTGCTGCTGCACGACCAGGAGCAGGGCGCGGCGCTGGTGCTGCAACTGGGGCGGCTGGCGCGCACCGGCATCTTGCGCGGCATGCCGGCGCAACTGATGCCGGTCGACCTGCATCACAGCGCATCGACGGGTATTGACGTGTGGCTGAGCGCGATCGCCTGGGGCGCCACGCATCTGGCGATACTGACGACGCCGCGCGATGCGCCGCAGTATGTGCAGGCGCTGAAAGATCAGATCGATATCGCGCAAGCGATTCTGACGGCGCTCGGTTATGCGGGCGTGCACTTGTCGCTGATTCATGCGGATACGGCGGCGGAGCTCGACGCGCATCTCGCCGCGATTGTGCCGGCGCAGGTTCCGCCCCAGTCTGCGCGGTTCCATATCGCGCCGGACAAGCGCAGTACGCTGGATCTCGCGATCGACCATTTGCACGCCCATGCACCGCTGCATACGGACGAGATCGCGCTGAAGGCGGGTGCGCCGTATGGCGGCATCGCGGTTGATGCCGGCGCCTGCACGCTATGCATGTCCTGCGTCGGCGCCTGTCCCGAAAGTGCTTTGACGGACAACGCCTCGCTGCCACAGCTGCGCCTGATCGAGAGAAATTGTGTGCAGTGCGGCCTGTGCGAACGGACCTGCCCGGAAAATGCGATCACGCTGCTGCCGCGTCTGCGGCTGGCGGAAGATGTGCGGCAGGCGGTCGTTCTGAACCAGGCGCAGCCTTTCCATTGCATTCGCTGCAGCAAGCCGTTCGGCACCGCGCAAATGGTGCAAAACATGCTGGGCAAGCTGTCGTCGCACGGCGCATTTGCCGGCAATCTCGATCGCCTGAAAATGTGTTCCGACTGCCGCGTGGTCGACATGATGGATAACCGGCAGGAAGCGACGATCGCCGATCTGAAGCGCCCATGAATTCTTACCGGATATCGCCATGAATACTGAACAAGCCGTTCGCTTCGAACAAGCGGACCACGGAGAGGAAGCGGCGCGCGCAGTCCTGTACGGCCTGCTGTCCAACCTGTTTTACGCGCCGCCGTCGCAAGCGCTGCTCGACGATATTGCGGCAACCGGCGCCGACGGCGATGGGCCCCTTCAGCATGCCTGGACAGAGCTCGCCGCGGCATGCAGTACCGCGCAGCAGGAAGCGGTGCGCGAAGAGTACGAAAGTCTGTTCATTGGCGTCGGCAAGCCGGAAGTCATGCTGTACGGCTCGTACTACCTGAGCGGATTCATGATGGAAAAGCCGCTGGCCGAGTTGCGCACCGACCTCGCCAGGCTCGGCATCGAGCGCGCGGCAGACGTGACCGAAAGCGAAGACCATCTGGCCACTTTGTGCGCCGTGATGCGCTACCTGATCGAATCGGACGACGCGTCGCATGGCCTGCATGCGCAGCACGCTTTTTTCTCTGCCCACATGCAGAAGTGGGCGACCATTTGCTGCGACGCAGTCGAAGCGCATCCGCAAGCGGCGCTTTATCGCAGCGTGGCGCGCCTGGCGCGTACTTTCTTCGAGGTGGAGGCGCAGGCTTTCGACATGCTGTGAGGCT
>DATMTZ010000191.1:0-2505 GCA_035563975.1 Oxalicibacterium sp.
AGTCTGGCGGGATTGACCGCGTCGCAGAAGGCCTTGGGCAAGTATCTGTTATTTGTGATGACGCTCTTCATCGTGCAGGTGCTGCTCGGCGGCCTGACCGCACACTACACGGTGGAAGGCCAGCATTTTTATGGGCTCGACATTTCGCGCTGGTTGCCGTATTCGCTGACGCGCACATGGCATCTGCAGGCGGCGATCTTCTGGATTGCCACGGCATTTCTCACCGCCGGCCTGTTCCTCGCGCCTATCATCAACGGCGGCCGCGATCCGGCCTGGCAGGCGTTGGGCGTCAATATCCTTTTCGGTGCGCTGCTGGTGGTGGTCGCCGGTTCCTTCCTCGGCACCTTCCTGACGATTGCCGATGTGATGCCGCCGGCGCTCAGCTTCTGGTTCGGCCATCAGGGCTACGAATATCTGGACCTCGGGCGCTTCTGGCAAATCGCGCTCTACATCGGCGTGTTGTTCTGGCTGGTGCTGATGTTGCGCGCGATGCTGCCTGCATTCCGGCTCGGCGGCGACAGGAATCTGCTCGCGTTGCTGTGCACGTCGACCGTGGCGATCGGCCTGTTCTATGGCGCCGGCCTGTTCTATGGCGAGCGCACGCACATCACGATCATGGAGTACTGGCGGTGGTGGGTGGTTCACCTGTGGGTAGAAGGCATCTTTGAAGTGTTCGCCACTACCGCGCTGGCTTTCATCTTCTCCAGCATGGGGCTGGTGTCGCGGCGCGTCGCCACGGTGGCGAGCCTGGTGTCGGCGTCGATGTTCATGGTCGGCGGCGTGCCGGGCACCTTTCATCATCTGTATTTTTCCGGTACGCCGACCTCGATCATGGCGGTCGGCGCGGCCTTCAGCGCACTCGAGGTCGTGCCGCTGATCTTGCTGGGTTACGAGGCATGGGAGCACTGGCGCCTGCAGGAGCGCGCGCCATGGATGCGTGCGGTCAAGTGGCCCCTGATGTGTTTCGTCGCCGTGGCATTCTGGAACATGGTCGGCGCCGGCATCTTCGGCTTCATGATCAATACGCCGCTGGCGCTGTTCTATCTGCAGGGACTCAACACGACAGCCGTGCATTCGCATGCCGCGCTGTTCGGCGTTTACGGCTTTCTCGCAATCGGCTTCGTGCTGCTGGTGCTGCGTTATATCCGCCCTGCAGCGTTGTTTGACGACAGACTGATGCGCACCGGCTTCTGGTGCCTGAACGCGGGCCTGGTCTTGATGATCGCCACCAGCTTGCTGCCGATCGGCCTGTTCCAGTTCGAGGCCAGCGTCGGCCAGGGCATGTGGTACGCGCGCAGCGAGCAGTTCATGCAGCAGGGATTTCTGCAGACCTTGCGCTGGGTGCGCACCTTTGGCGATGTCGTCTTCATCGTCGGCGCCGTTGCCGTAGTGTGGCAAGTAGTGGCAAGTCTGTTCCGACGGCGGCGGGCCGTGTATGACCAGGCGGAAGCCGACCTCGCCTGATTGCGGGCTACACCAGCGTGCGGCCGGTGAGCCTTTGCAGCACCGCCAGCGGGCTTTGCGCCGGATCGTATTGTGCGCTCGGCGGAAGATTCAGCGTCTGCTCCATCATGTACTGCCCGGACATGGCGGCGTGCAAGGCGTGATCCGAAAAGCACACCCATACGCTGCCGGCCGCGAACGGCATCGTGATCTGCGGCGCATTTTTTTGATAGTCGGCATCCAGTTTCATGTGGTCATGAAACTGCAGCATGATGTGGTCGTACTCGGTGCGCAGTTTCTTGGTCTTGCGCAGCAACTGCTGCCAGCGCGCGTGAATTGGACGGTAGCGCTCGATGCGCGGCAGGAATTTCTTCGCCATGTCTTCGAATGGTTCGCCGATGCGCCACACGCGCGGCACGCCATCCGGATTGATGTTGGCAAATACGCGCAGGATGCGTTCGCCGTGATTCGGCCGACCGGCAAATGCATCGACGTGCAGGCGCTTGTCGTCGGCGCGCCAAGTTTGCGTGCGGGTTTCCACCTGCTTCGGACGATAGCTGGTTGTCGCCATGCGCATCGCGTGGCGGTAGTGCGGCAGCAATGACTCCACTAACTGCTCGGCATTGGCACGGAAGCGTCCCACCATCGCCGCGACTGCGGCCTGCGTGGCGGCATCGCCGGCCGCGCCCTTGAAACGGCCGCCTGCTTCCAGCGTGATGCTGCGCGAGCCTTCGGCATTGATATCCGGATGCAGGAGGCGCAATTCCTCTTCCTTCAACCGGAAGGATAAATTCGGGAAATACAGCACCTTGCCCGCCTCGACCGCGGCGATCCATGCAGGATCAGTATGATCGAGTCGCCAGCTAACGGCATTGATGGTGACGATCTTCATCCACAATTCATCTGACATCGTAACTATCTCGCGTCCGTATCGACCTCGAGAAACAGGGCATCGATGCAATTGTGGGATCACATGCTGAGGCGGAACTTAAGAAAGCATGATGAATTTTTAGTGGAATAAGACCGGGTTACTGGCAGGCGTTCCCGGCCTGGGCAGCGCTG
>DATMTZ010000192.1:0-11311 GCA_035563975.1 Oxalicibacterium sp.
CGCGCCGCGCGCGTGCCGCGCGTGGCGATCGAGCACGTGATGCCCACCGTCGATTGCGGCCGCTTCCCGGTCAAGCGTATCGTCGGCAGCACCGTCACGGTGGAAGCCGACATCTTCGGCGATGGACACGACCACATCGCAGGCGCAGTACTGTGGCGCGCCGCCGACGAAATCGACTGGTGCGAGGCCCGCATGCAAGCCCGCGGCAACGACCGCTGGTGCGCGCAGCTGCCGCTGCAGCGCATCGGGCGATATGTCTTCGTGGTGGAAGCCTGGCGCGACAACTTCGACACCTACCGCGACGAGCTCGACAAGAAGAGCCGCGCCGGCCTCGACGTCACGCTGGAAATCCAGGAAGGCCGGCAGCTGATCGAGAAGACCGTTGCCGGACAGCCTGAGGACAGTCCGCACATCGACCGATTGAAAAAGCTGCTGCAGGCGCTGCCGAAAGCCAAAAGGAAAGCCGGCGGCGACAACACTGCGGCAATTGCGCTGCTGCTGTCCTCCGACACCGCCGCGCTGATGCGCGACGCTGACCTGCGCGAATTCTCCACGCGCAGCGCCGAATACCGCATCGAATCGGAACGCCAGCGCGCCGAATTCTCGAGCTGGTACGAATTGTTTCCGCGTTCGCAAAGCGGCGACGTGAAACGCCACGGCACCTTCGACGATGTGATCGCACGCCTGCCCGCCGTGCGCGACATGGGTTTCGACACGCTGTACTTCCCGCCCATCCATCCGATCGGGCGCAAGAACATGAAGGGCAAGAACAACAGCCTGACGCCGGGGCCCGACGACCCCGGCAGCCCGTACGCGATCGGCTCTGAAGCCGGCGGCCACGATGCAATCCATCCGCAGCTCGGCACGCTGGACGATTTCCGCCGCCTGGTGGCAGCCGCGCGTGCGCACGGCCTGGAAATCGCGCTCGATTTCGCGATCCAGTGTTCGCCGGATCATCCGTGGCTGCAACAGCACCCGGACTGGTTCGCATGGCGCCCGGACGGTTCGCTGCGCTACGCCGAAAACCCGCCGAAGAAATACGAGGACATCGTCAACGTCGACTTTTACGCGGAAGCCGCGATCCCTTCGCTATGGATCGCGCTGCGCGACGTGGTGTTGATGTGGGTGCGCGAAGGCGTGCGCACCTTCCGCGTCGACAATCCGCACACCAAGCCGCTGCCGTTCTGGGAATGGATGATCAATGACGTGCGCGCGAAGGCGCCGGATGTGATTTTCCTGTCGGAAGCCTTCACCCGGCCCAAGCCGATGTACCGGCTGGCCAAGGTCGGCTTTTCACAGTCGTACACCTATTTCACCTGGCGCCACAGCAAGCAGGAATTTGTCGATTACCTGACGGAACTGACGACCGCGCAACCGGCCGGCGGCCCCCGCGAATTCTTCCGGCCGCATTTCTTCGTCAACACGCCGGACATCAATCCGGTCTTCCTGCAGCAGTCGGGCCGGCCGGGCCACCTGATCCGCGCCGCGCTGGCGGCCACGCTGTCCGGCTTGTGGGGCGTCTATAGCGGATTCGAACTGTGCGAGGCACGTGCGGTCACAGGAAAAGAGGAATACCTTGATTCGGAGAAATACGAGATCCGCGCCTGGGACTGGAACCGTCCCGGCAACATCGTGCGCGAAATCACGATGCTCAACCGCATCCGCAACAGCAATCCGGCGCTGCACACGCATTTGAACGTGCGCTTCCACGATTCGTCCAGCGACCAGGTTCTCGTGTTTTCAAAATCGACCCGCTGCGAAGGCGGCGGCGAGAACAGCGAACACCGCTTCGGCGACAACGTGCTGCTGGTGGCGATCAATCTCGATCCCTTCGCCGCGCACGACGCCAGCTTCGACGTGCCCTTGTGGCGCTTCGGGCTGCCCGATCACGGCAAGCTGGAAGTGGAGGATTTGATGAGCGAAAGCCGCTTCGCCTGGCACGGCCGGCAGCAGCAGGTTCATCTGGACCCGCAGCAGCAACTGCCCTTTGCCATCTGGCGGATTCGCCCCGCCTGAGCGGCGCGCGCCCGACCTGCAGGAAACGATATGAACAACCCGCACACCGCACAGATCGCAGAGCCGGAAACGACAAGCAAGCCGGCCATCCGCTTCAGCGACGACCCGCTGTGGTACAAGGACGCGGTCATCTACCAGCTGCACGTCAAGTCCTTCTTCGATGCGAATAATGACGGCGTCGGCGACTTCGCCGGCCTGATCGACAAGCTTGACTACATCGCGCAGCTGGGCGTCAACACGATCTGGCTGCTGCCCTTCTATCCGTCGCCGCGGCGCGACGACGGCTACGACATCGCGGCCTACATCGGCGTGCATCCGGACTACGGCACGATGGAAGACGCCAAGCGCTTCGTCGAACAGGCCCACGCGCGCGGCCTGCGCGTGATCACCGAGCTGGTCGTCAATCACACGTCGGACCAGCATCCGTGGTTCCAGCGCGCGCGCAATGCGCCGGCCGGCTCGCCGGAACGCGACTTCTATGTATGGGCCGACAACGACAGCGGCTACGCCGGCACGCGCATCATCTTTTGCGATACCGAGAAATCAAACTGGACTTGGGATCCGGTCGCCAATGCGTACTTCTGGCATCGCTTCTACTCGCACCAGCCCGACCTCAACTTCGACAATCCCGAAGTGCTGAAAGCCGTGATCGAGGTAATGGATTACTGGCTCGAGCTCGGCGTCGACGGCCTGCGGCTGGACGCGGTGCCCTACCTGATCGAACGCGAAGGCACGACCAATGAAAACCTGCCGGAGACGCACGCGATTCTGAAGCAGATCCGTGCGCACATGGATCAGACCTATCCGGACCGCATGCTGCTGGCGGAAGCGAACATGTGGCCGGAAGACGTGCAGCAGTATTTCGGCAACGACGACGAATGTCACATGGCCTTCCACTTCCCGCTGATGCCGCGCATGTACATGGCGCTGGCGCAGGAAGACCGTTTTCCCATCACCGACATCCTGCGGCAGACGCCGGACATTCCGGCCGACTGCCAGTGGGCGATCTTCCTGCGCAATCACGACGAGCTGACGCTGGAGATGGTGACCGACCGCGAGCGCGACTATCTGTGGAACCACTACGCGGCCGACAAGCGCGCGCGCATCAACCTCGGCATCCGTCGCCGGCTGGCGCCGCTGCTGGAGCGTGACCGCCGCCGCATCGAATTGCTGAACAGCTTCCTGCTGTCGATGCCGGGCACGCCGGTGCTGTACTACGGCGACGAGATCGGCATGGGCGACAACATCCACCTCGGCGACCGCGACGGCGTGCGCACGCCGATGCAATGGACCTCGGATCGCAACGGCGGCTTCTCGCGCGCCAACCCGCAGAGCCTGGTGCTGCCGCCGATCATGGACCCGCTGTACGGCTATGAAGCGGTCAATGTCGAAGCGCAGAGCGCCGATCCGTATTCGCTGCTGAACTGGATGCGCCGGCTGCTGGAAGTGCGCAGCAAGCACCAGGCCTTCGGCCGCGGCACGCTGAAGCTGATCTATCCGAACAACCGCAAGATCCTGGCCTACCTGCGCGAATACGCGGACCCGAATGCCTGCGACGGTTGCGAATTCATCCTGTGCGTGGCCAACGTGTCCCATGCGTCGCAGGCCGTCGAGATCGACTTGTCCGCCTTTGCAGGCAAGGTACCGGTGGAGATGCTGGGCGGCGTCGCCTTTCCGCCAATCGGCCAGCTGCCCTACCTGCTGACGCTGCCGCCGTTCGGCTTCTACTGGTTCATGCTCGCCACCGAGCAGAGCATGCCATCCTGGTATGCGACGCCGGCGGTGCCGCTGCCCGATTACCAGACGCTGGTTCTGCCGCATGGCGCGCCGGATCTGCTGCGTGGCGCGGCGCGCATGACGCTGGAACGCGACACCTTGCCGCAATACCTCGCGCTGCGCCGCTGGTATGCCGGCAAGCAGAACAAGCTCGACAATGTGCGCATCGCGCTGGCGACTTCGCTGCCGGTGCCGGCCGGCACCGCGCCGATGATGCTGACCGAACTGGTGACCAGCACCGAAGACGGCAGCGACCGCTACTTCCTGCCGCTGGGCGTGTTCGCCGACGATGGCAAGACTTCCGGCCTGCCGCAGCAGCTGGCGCTGGCACGCGTGCGGCGCGACCGCCGCGTCGGCATGCTGACCGATGCGTTCTCGCTGGATACCTTCGCAACGCTGATCCTGCAGCTGATCCAGGAACAGTCGACCATCGATTCGGCCGACGGCCAGATCCATTTTTCCGCAACCCTGATGCTGGCAGAAACGGTGGTGCCCCAAGGTGCGGAAATCCGCCGTATTTCTACCGAGCAGTCGAACAGCTCGGTCGTGATCGGCGACACCGTCGTGCTGAAGGTGATACGCCATCTGACCGCCGGCACGCATCCGGAACTGGAAATGGGCCGGGTGCTGACCGAACGCGGCTACGCCAATTCGCCTGCGATGCTGGGCGACGTCACGCGCATCTCGGAAGACGGTGTGCCGCATACGCTGATCGTGATGCAGCGTTTCGTGCACAACCAGGGCGACGGCTGGCACTGGACGCTGAACACCCTGTCGCGCACTGCGCACCAACCGGAGGAAGTGCAGACCGAGGCGCCCGCTTCCGAGATGGCAGACCCGATGATCGACCTGCTGCAGTTCGCCGCCAAGCTCGGCCTGCGCCTGGCCGAACTGCACAGCGTGCTGGCGCAGGATTCGTCCGATCCGGACTTCGCGCCCGAGCGCGCCGGTGACGGCGACATCGCACACTGGAAGCAGGAAACACGCGCGCAGCTGGACGCCGCATTCAAGCTGATGGAAGTCGGCTTCGACCTGCCGGATGAAGTGGCGGCAATCATGGCGCGGCTGCTGACGCAGAAGAACGATTTGTGCGAGGTGATCGACAGGCTCGCCGACCGCGCGAAAGGCGCACTGCGCACGCGCATCCACGGCGACTTCCATCTCGGCCAGGTGCTGGTCGGCTCCGGCGACGTCTACATCGTCGACTTCGAAGGCGAACCGGCGCGCACGCTGGCGCAACGCCGCGAGAAGAACAGTCCCTGGCGCGACGTCGCCGGCCTGCTGCGTTCCTACGATTACGCCGCGTATTTCGCCGGCAACAGCGGCCCGGCAGATCTGGGCGAAGCGGCGCTCGCCCGCCGCCAGAAGATCTTGCAACGCTACCTGCCGGAATCACGCGACGCCTTCCTGCAAGCCTATCGCGACGCCGCCCCGGACGACGTCGCCGCCGATGCGCTGCTCGACCTGTTCACGCTGGAAAAGGCCGCCTACGAAATCTGCTACGAAGCCGCGAACCGGCCGACCTGGCTCTCCGTCCCGCTGCGCGGACTCGCGCAAGTCGCGGACCGCCTGTTGCACACCCCGTCCAAGAAGAAAAAGGCTCCCGATGTCTGATGTTGCTTCACCCGTTACCTCTTCCGTTTTCACCGCATTGGAGCCGCAGCAGATCGATGCGATTGCGCGCGGCCGCCTGCACGATCCGTTCGCGGTACTCGGCCCGCATCGCGTGCAGGATGGCGTCATTGAAATCCGCAGCTTCCAGCCGGGCGCGCGTAGCGTGCGCGCCGTGGGCAGCCAGGGCAGCATTGCGCTCGAGCAGATCGAACAAAGCGGCGTGTTTGTCGGCCGTACCGACGACAGCGGGCGCAGCATCGCACCCGGCCCACGCGGCTACACGCTGCATGTGCTGTGGCAGGATGAGGTAGTGCAGGAAACCGAAGACCCGTATGCCTTCGGCCTGCTGCTCGGCGAGCTCGACCTGCACCTGATCGCCGAAGGCCGTCATCGCGAACTCGGTCGCTGTCTCGGCGCAATCCCGATGACGATCGATGGCATCGAGGGCACGCGCTTTGCGGTGTGGGCGCCGAATGCGCAGCGCGTGGCCGTGGTCGGCGACTTCAACGGCTGGGACGGCCGTCGCCATGCCATGCGCCTGCGCCAGCAAGCCGGCGTGTGGGAATTGTTCATCCCGCGCATCGGCGCCGGCACGCGCTACAAGTACGAGCTCCTCGATCGCAACGGTCAACTGCTGCCGCTGAAGGCCGATCCCGTCGCGCGCGCAACCGAACTGCCGCCGGGCACCGGCTCGGTCGTGGCGCCGGCGGAGCCGTTCCGCTGGACCGACGACGCGTGGATGGCGGCGCGCAACGAGCTGTCTTCGTACTCCTCGCCGATGTCCATTTACGAAGTGCATGCCGGCTCCTGGCTGCGCGTGCTGGAAGAAGGCAACCGCAATCTCGACTGGAACGAACTCGGCGATCGCCTGATTCCCTATGTGCTGGAGATGGGCTTCACCCATCTGGAATTCCTGCCGATCATGGAACATCCGTTTGCCGGTTCCTGGGGTTACCAGCCCTTGTCGCAATTCGCACCGAGCGCACGCTTCGGCACGCCGAATGCGTTCGCGCACTTCGTCGATCGTTGCCACAACGCCGGCCTTGGCGTGATTCTCGACTGGGTGCCGGCGCACTTCCCATCGGATGCACACGGTCTGGTGCAATTCGACGGTACCTACCTGTACGAACATTCCGATCCGCGCGAAGGCTATCACCAGGACTGGAACACGCTGATCTACAACCTGGGCCGGCACGAGGTGCGCGGCTTCCTGATTGCGTCGGCGCTGGAATGGCTGGAGCATTTCCACGTCGACGGCTTGCGCGTCGACGCGGTGGCCTCGATGCTGTACCGCGATTACAGCCGCAAGGAAGGCGAGTGGGTGCCGAACATCTACGGCGGCCGCGAGAACCTGGAGTCGGTCGCCTTCCTGCGCGAACTGAACGAGACGGTGAAGGCGCGCTGTCCCGGTGCGCTGATGATCGCGGAAGAATCGACCGCATGGCCTGGCGTGACCGCGCCGGTCAAGGACAACGGTCTCGGCTTTTCATACAAGTGGAACATGGGCTGGATGCACGACACGCTGCGCTACATCGGGTACGACCCGATCCACCGCCGCCATCATCATCACGACCTGACCTTCGGCATGGTGTATGCGTACTCCGAGCGTTTCGTGCTGCCGATCTCGCATGACGAAGTGGTGCACGGCAAGGGTTCGCTGTACGGCAAGATGCCGGGCGACGACTGGCAGAAGCTGGCCAACCTGCGCGCCTATCTCGGCTTCATGTGGACGCATCCGGGCAAGAAGCTGCTGTTCATGGGCAGCGAATTCGCGCAGCTGCGCGAATGGGATCACGACGGTTCGCCGCAATGGGAATTGCTGGACGACCCGCGCCACCGCGGTGTGCAGCAGCTGGTGCGCGATCTGAACCGCCTCTACGCGCGCGAGACCGCGCTGCACGAAAGCGACGGCGAAGCGGCCGGCTTCCGCTGGATCATCGGCGACGACATGAACAACAGCGTGTACGCATTTTTACGTATGAGCGCCAACGCGCCGCCGCTGCTGGTGGTCTGCAACATGACGCCGGTGCCGCGCGCGGGTTATCGCATCGGCGTGCCGGACATCGACAACGACGGCCGCACGTGGGAGGAAATCCTGAACAGCGATGCTGCCGCATACGGCGGCAGCAATCTCGGCAATGCCGGCCAGGTGACGGCCGACGCACACGCCGCGCACGGCCATCCGCATTCGCTGTCGCTGACGCTGCCGCCGCTGGCCACCCTTGTCTTCAGAAAGAAAGCCTGAATCATGTCGAAAGCCATCAAACACGCGCGCATGGAAATCGGCTCGCCCTACCCGCTGGGCGCCACCACCGACGGCTTCGGCACCAACTTCGCCGTGTTCTCCGCCAATGCGCATACCATCGAGCTGTGCCTGTTTGATCCCGCCGGCCGGCGCGAAGTCGCGCGCTACGTGCTGCCGGAATGCACGGATGAAGTCTGGCACGGCTACCTGCCCGGCGTGCATGCCGGCCAGCTGTACGGCTATCGCGCCTACGGTCCTTATGAGCCGGAGAAAGGCCACCGCTTCAATCCGCACAAGCTGCTGCTCGATCCGTATGCGCGCCTGCTGCATGGCCAGCTGCGCTGGACCGATGCGCTGTACGGCTACCGCGTCGGCCATGCGAAAGCCGATCTGAGTTTCGACCGCCGCGACAGCGCGGTGGCGATGCCGAAGGGCGTGGTGACCGACAACACGTTCAAGTGGGGACGCGACGATAACAGGCTGCGCGTGCCGTGGGACAAAACCGTGTTCTACGAAGCGCATGTAAAAGGCCTGACGATGAAGGCCGAACAGGTGCCCGTGCATCAGCGCGGCACCTTCGCCGGCCTGGCCGATCCCTTCGTCATCGATCACCTGGTCAAGCTCGGCGTGACTTCGCTGGAACTGCTGCCGGTGCACGCCAACGTGCAGGACCGCCGCCTGATCGAAAAAGGCATGCGCAACTACTGGGGCTACAACACGCTGTCGTATTTTGCGCCGGAACCGAGCTATCTGTCGAACGGCCTGGACGAGATGCGCCGCGCCATCCATCAATTGCATGAAGCCGGCATCGAAGTGATCCTCGACGTCGTCTACAACCATACCTGCGAGGAAAGCGAGCTCGGCCCGACGCTCTCCTTCCGCGGCCTCGACAACGCCAGCTACTACCGCCTGCTGCCGGACAATCCGCGCCACTGCATCAACGACACCGGCTGCGGCAATACCGTCAACATGTCGCATCCGCGCGTGATCCAGATGGTGATGGATTCGCTGCGCTACTGGGTGCAGGAATTCCACGTCGACGGCTTCCGCTTCGATCTCGGCGTTACATTGGGACGCGAACCGCACGGCTTCGATCCCGGCGCGGGCTTCTTCGACGCGCTGCGCCAGGATCCTGTGCTGTCACAGGTCAAGCTGATTTCCGAGCCGTGGGACATCGGCCCCGGCGGCTATCAGATCGGCAACCATCCGGCCGGCTTCGCCGAATGGAATGGCCGTTATCGCGACGACATGCGTCGGTTCTGGAAGGGCGACGCCGACATGCGCGGCGCGATCGCAGCCCGTCTGCTCGGCTCGGCCGACTTGTTCGGCCACCACCGTCGACGACCGTGGTCTTCGGTCAATTTCCTGACCGCGCACGACGGCTTTACGCTGCACGACCTGGTCAGCTACAACGACAAGCATAACGAAGCGAACGGCGAGGAAAACCGCGACGGCGCCAACGACAACGAAAGCTTCAACTGGGGTGCCGAAGGCCCAACCGAGGATGCCGGCATCAATGCCACGCGTGAGAAGGTCAAGCGCGCGATGCTGATGACGCTGTTCTTTTCGAACGGTACGCCGATGCTGCTCGGCGGCGACGAGTTCGGCCGCTCGCAAAAGGGCAACAACAACGCTTACTGCCATGACGATGAACTGTCGTGGTTCGACTGGAGTGTTGCTGACAGCGATGCCGGCCGCGCGTTGATCGAATTCACCGCCGAATGCATCGCCACGCGCCTGTCGCGCCCTACCCTGCATGCCGCGCACTTCTACTCGGGCGATACGGAGATCCTGCCCGGCCTGTGCGACATCAACTGGTTCGATGAAAGCGGTACCTTGATGGACCAGGACAAATGGGCGTTCAGCGAGGGGCGTCTGCTGGCGTGCCGCCGCGTGACGCGCACTTCGCCGACACGCAGCGACGAAGGCGAAGTATCGGCCACGCTGCTGCTGGTCAACGCTGATTCGGTCAACCATGAATTCGTGCTGCCCGAGCCGGTGCTGGACTGGATCGTGCTGGTGGATGCCGCTGAACAGTCGGACGGCCCTGCCGTGCGCAAGCCGCAAGACAATCGCGTGACCGTCGCTTCGCACAGCGCGATTCTGCTGGTAGCCGATCATGTCGAACTTTGACTATTCGTTTGGCGCGCATCTGCTGGCGGACGGCGAGACGCGCTTTCGATTATGGGCACCGAGCGCCAAAGCGGCGAGCGTACTGATCGGCGACGCCGCCTACCCGCTGCAGTCGCTGGCAGACGGCTGGTACGAAGCGCACATCCATTGCGGGCCGGGTACGCGCTACTGCTTTGAAACAGTGAGCGGGGACGACAGCGTGCTACGCTTCGCCGATCCGGCCTCGCGTGCGCAGGCCGGCGACGTGCGCGGCGCCAGCATCGTGGCCGATCCGCACAGCTACCGCTGGCTGAATGCGCAATGGCGCGGACGGCCATGGCACGAAACCGTGCTGTACGAATTGCATGTGGGCGCATTCGGAGGTTTTGAAGGCGTCATGCAAAAATTGCCGCAGCTGGCCGCGCTCGGCATTACCGCGATCGAGCTGATGCCGATCGCCGAATTTCCCGGCAGGCACAACTGGGGTTACGACGGCGTGCTGCCGTATGCGCCGGATTCATCCTATGGCACGCCGGACCAGTTGAAGACGCTGGTCGATACCGCACACGGTCTCGGGCTGATGGTCTTTCTCGACGTCGTGTACAACCACTTCGGTCCGGACGGCAATTACCTCGGCGCGTATGCCCAAGCTTTTTTCCGCGACGACATTCACACGCCCTGGGGTCAGGCGATCGACTTCCGCCAGCCGCAGGTCAGCGATTTCTTCATCGAGAACGCCGTGTACTGGCTGCGTGAATTTCGCTTCGACGGATTGCGTTTCGACGCCGTGCACCAGATCGTCGAACAGGAATGGCTGCAGACGCTGGGCACACGCATACGCGCAACGATCGGTGCGGAAAACAGCTCGCGCCACGTGCACCTGGTGCTTGAACATGACGGCAATGCCGCGCACCTGCTCGGCAATACCGCGCAGGCGCCGTTCGACGCACAGTGGAACGACGACGGCCATCACGCGCTGCACGTGCTGCTGACCGGCGAGCGCGACCACTACTACCGCAATTACAGCGAGGACACCGCGCAAAAACTGGCGCGCTGTCTGGCCGAAGGTTTCGTCTACCAGGGCGAGCCGATCCCGAGCAGCGGCGAGCCGCGCGGCGAACCGAGCGCGGACCTGCCCCCGTCGGCGTTCGTGCTGTTCCTGCAGAACCACGACCAGATCGGCAATCGCGCCTTCGGCGAACGCCTGCGCACGCTGGCGCGTCCTTCCGCATTGCGCGCGGCGACTGCGTTGCTGCTGCTGTCGCCGCAGATTCCGCTGCTGTTCATGGGCGACGAATACGGCGCGGAACAACCCTTCCTGTATTTCACCGACCATACGCCGGATCTGGCGGCCGCCGTGCGCGACGGCAGACGGCAGGAATTCGCCGGTTTCGCCGCCTTTACCGACCCGAAGAAGCGCGAGCAGATTCCCGATCCGAATGCGCTGTCGACCTTCGAGCAATCGATTCCCGCCGAAGGCACGGACGCCGCCGCGTGGCTGGACTGGACGCGCAAGCTGTTGCAGCTGCGCCGCGCACGCCTGGCGCC
>DATMTZ010000193.1:0-1595 GCA_035563975.1 Oxalicibacterium sp.
AGCGCGTGGCCGGCCTGGCGCATGTCGGTGACCACCGGCGCCAGCAGGTGCGGGATGCCTTCATAGATCGACAATTCCAGCATCTTCGGATCGATCAGGATCATGCGCACCTGGTTCGGATCGGACTTGTACAGCAACGACAGGATGGTCGCGTTGATGCCGACCGACTTGCCGGAGCCGGTGGTGCCGGCCACCAGCAGGTGCGGCATCTTGGCCAGATCGGCCACCACCGGGTTGCCGGCGATGTCCTTGCCCAGCGCCACGGTCAGGCTGGAGGTGCTGTCGTTGTAGACCTTGGAACTGACGATCTCGGTCAGGCGCACGATCTGGCGCTTCGGATTCGGCAATTCCAGCGCCATGTAGTTCTTGCCGGGGATGGTTTCGACCACGCGGATCGAAGTCAGTGACAAGGACCGCGCGAGGTCGCGCGCAAGGTTGACGATCTGGCTGCCCTTGACACCGGTGGCCGGCTCGATTTCGTAACGCGTGACGACCGGGCCCGGATAGGCGGCGACAACTTTTACCGTGATGCCGAAATCCGACAGCTTCTTCTCGATCAGGCGGCTGGTGAATTCCATCGTCTCGACGCTGACCGTTTCCTGCGAGGCCGGCGCGTCATCCAGCAACGACAGCGGCGGCAGATTGGTATCCGGCAGGTCGTTGAACAGCGACACCTGCTTTTCCTTCTCGACACGATCGGATTTCGGCACGGCCACGATCTGCGGCTCGATGCGGATCGGCGGCGCTTCGACGATCTTGGCGCGCTCCTGCACCACGGTCTCTTCACGCTTGACGGCCGCGACCTGGCCCAGCTTGCGGTCTTCGCGCGCGCCGTACAGGTTGCGCGCGGCGCGGACGGCCAGTTCGATCGTCTCCCCGATTTTTTCGGCGACCGCCAGCCATGACACGTGAAAGAACAGGCTGAAGCCGAGGCCGAACAGCAGCAACAGCAGCAGCGTCGCGCCCATGAAACCGAAGGCATTCTGCGCGGCGTTGCCGATCAGTTCGCCCAGCACGCCGCCCGGCGCGCGCGGCAGCGGCAGCTTGAGCGAGTACATGCGCAGGTATTCGATCGCGACGCTGCCGACCATCAGAAGGAAAAAGCCGATGCCGCGGACGATCAGTTCATGGCGATGCGCCGGTTCCGGTTCCTTCTTCAGCAAGAAGCGCTGCGACAGCCTGCGATAGCCGCTCCACACCAGGCGCAGGAAGAAGATGCACAGCCACCAGGCGGAAGCGCCGAAGATGAACAGCAGCAGGTCCGCCAGCCAGGCGCCGATGCGGCCGCCCAGGTTGTGCAGATGCGGCACCACGTTCGCATGCGACCAGCCGGGGTCGGTCGGCGAATAACTGGAGAAAATCAGGATCAGGTACAGCGTTGCCACCATCAGCGCAAACCAGCGCGCCTCGGATAGCAGGCGCACCATGCGGCCCGGCATAGGCGGATGCTTGGGCTGACCGGTGTTGCGGGTATAGGCTTGATTCGTTTTCGTCATAAATCCGGACGCCCTGCGGCGTCAGTACAGTGCAAGCGTTTTGCTTGATGGAGGAACAGCACGTCGACCGGCGGTCTTTGCGGGATGCCGGCCAGTTTG
>DATMTZ010000194.1:0-3255 GCA_035563975.1 Oxalicibacterium sp.
CGGACCAGCAGGCTCCCATCGGCAGAACGCCGAACCAGGAAGCGCAATCGGCGCGTTCGCGCGGCGAACGTCCACGCTTCAAGCCTGCACAACCGAAAATGCTGGTGTTGACGCCGACGCGCGAACTCGCGCTGCAGGTCACCACCTCCACCGATAAATACGGTTCGTTCATGCGCCGCGTGAAAGCGGTGTCGATCCTCGGCGGCATGCCTTATCCGAAACAGATGCAGCTGCTGTCGCGCAATCCGGAAATCCTGGTGGCGACGCCAGGCCGCCTGATCGACCACATGGAATCGGGCAAGATCGATTTCTCGCAATTGCAGATTCTGGTGCTGGACGAAGCGGACCGCATGCTGGACATGGGCTTTATCGAAGACATCGAGAAGATCGTCGCCGCCACCCCCGAAACGCGTCAGACGATGTTGTTCTCGGCCACGCTGGACGGCATGGTCGGCAGCATGGCAAAACGCATTACCAAGGATCCGCTGATCATCCAGATCGCCGGCTCGGCCACCAAGCATGAAAACATCCAGCAGCGCGTGCACTTCGTCGACGACCTGTCGCACAAGAACCGCATGCTCGATCACCTGCTGCGTGACGAATCGATGGATCAGGCCGTGGTCTTCACCGCGACCAAGCGCGATGCGGACACGATCGCCGATCGTCTGAACATCGCCGGTTTCGCTGCCGCTGCGCTGCATGGCGACATGCACCAGGGCGCGCGCAACCGCACGCTGGACGGCCTGCGTCGCGGCAACATCCGCGTACTGGTCGCCACCGACGTCGCCGCACGCGGCATCGACGTCCCGGGCATCACGCACGTGTTCAACTACGATCTGCCGAAATTTCCGGAAGACTACGTGCACCGCATCGGCCGCACCGGTCGCGCCGGCCGCAACGGCATCGCAGTGTCGCTGGTCAACCATGCGGAAGGCATGAACGTCAAACGCATCGAACGCTTTATCAAGCAGACGATTCCGGTCGACGTGATCGCCGGCCTGGAACCGAAGCGTACCGCGGCGCCGCGCTCGAACCACAAACCGGGTGGCTGGAAGCCGGGCGACGGCCGCAAGCCGGGTCAGCGCAGCTTCAGCAAGCCGAACAACGGTCCGCGCCGTGAAGGTTCGGGCTTCAACAAGGGTCCGCGCACCGGTGGCGACACCGGCGGCGCAGCACGCCGCAGCTTCGGCGAACGCTGATCGTCCTTGCAGCTTCAATGAAAAACGCGCCGGCTGGCGCGTTTTTTTTTCGTCCCGTTCCTTCGTATCAGTTGCCCGGTTCGGCCAGGCAACGCGCGAGATAATCGACGAAGGTCCTTACCTTGGCTGACAGGTGCTTGCGGCTTGGATAAATCGCATAGATGCCGAGTTCGACCGCCGCCTGCTCGCGCATCACTTCCACCAGCCGGCCGGATTGCAGGTCGCCGCCGACGATGAAATGCGGCTGCCAGATCAGCCCGGCGCCGTCGAGCGCCGCCAGCCGCAGCAAATCACCGTTGTTGGCACGCAGCGCACCATCGACCCGGACCGCGCCCGCGTCGAACGACCATTCGTCGCCGCTGCTCGAATAGCTGTAGTTGAGGCAGGCGTGGTCTTTCAGATCGGCTGGCGTGCGCGGCGTGCCGTGCGCGTCGAGGTAGGCTGGCGACGCGCACAGCACGATGCGGTCGGTTGCCAGCCTGCGCGCGATCAGTCCGGACTCGGGCAGGCTGCCGATGCGGATCGCCAGGTCGTAACCTTCCTCGATCAGGTCGACACGTCGATCGGCCAGCGCCACGTCCAGCCGCACTTCCGGATACCGCCGCAGGTATTCGGTCAGCACGGGCGCAATGCGCAGCGTGCCGTAGGAAACCGGCATCGCCACGCGCAGCGTGCCGCGCGGCGCCGCAGTCAGCATGCCGGCGGCTTGCCCGGCTTCGTCGACATCGGCCAGGATCTGCACGCAGCGTTCGTAGTAAGCCGCGCCGGATTCGGTCAGGCTCAGGCGCCGCGTGGTGCGATTCAGCAACCGCGTGCCGAGATGGTCTTCCAGCTGCGCCACGTATTTGGACGCGACCGCCTTTGACATGTCCAGACGCGCAGCGCCCGCCGTGAAGCTTTCGCTATCCACCACGGCGACAAACGTCCTCATGCAGGTCAGCGTATCCATTATCAACGTGAAGAAAACAATATTTTGCAAATTACCATATTTATCAACATGCCGCGGCTGGCTATAGTGGCTGCATGAGCTTTGTCGTCACCGAACCCTGCATCCAGTGCAAGTACACGGATTGCGTGTCCGTCTGTCCGATGGACTGCTTCATGGAAGGCCCGAACTTCCTCGTCATTCATCCGGACGAGTGCATAGACTGCTCGATCTGTGTGGCCGAATGCCCGGTCGGCGCCATCGTCGGAGAACGCGAAATCGCGCCGGAGCAGGCGCATTTCGTCGCGCTGAATCGCCGCCTGTCGCAGCATCCGGACTGGCGGCGCATCACGAAACAGCAAGCGCCGCTGCCCGAGCATGAGCATTGGGCAAACGTGCCGCACAAGCTGCCATTTCTGAAAACATGAGGAACACCATGAGCGCCCACACCTACCGCGTCACGCTTGAATACCTGGGCGGCAAGCACGCCGGTTCCGAGCCGCATCCGCCCGTCCGGTTCGAAGCCGGCAATCACGACGACCTGTTCAACATCATCGCGCGTGCCAAATCAGCCAGGATTACCGATGGCGACGAAGCAGCCGCGTTGACGCTCGGCCTGAAACTGTTCGGCGAAGTCCTGCTGAAGCATCGCAAGGATCCGCTGTTTGCCGATCTGCAGCCAGTCTTCCGCGAGTTCATCTCCACCTTCAAGCAGCGTATCCGCGACGCGCACGAAGGCAATGCGAAGCCGCTGGAATAAAACCTCTCTACAACCGCACGGACACCGTCATGAATCAGCGTCTACCCACACTCTTCATCCCGCACGGCGGCGGCCCCTGCTTCTTCATGGATTGGCCGGGCGATCCTCACATGTGGGATCGCATGGCGGATTTCCTGCGCGGCGTACCGCAGCAACTGCCCGCGCCGCCGAAGGCGATCCTGATCGTGTCGGGCCACTGGGAAGAGGACGCGTTCACCGTCAACGCCAATCCGCAACCTGGATTGATCTACGACTATCACGGCTTTCCGGAACACACGTATCGCCTCACTTATCCCGCACCGGGCGCACCGGCGCTGGCGGCGCGCGTGCAGCAACTGCTGACAGCCGCGGGCCTGCCGGCGCGCAGCGAT
>DATMTZ010000195.1:0-1568 GCA_035563975.1 Oxalicibacterium sp.
TCGCACAATCGACGAAGCAAAAAAAGCGCCGGCAAGCGGCGCTTTTTTAAGAGGGCGATCGGAAGCTTACTTGTTTCCCGGATCGGTCACGAAGCCCATTTTCGTCAGCCCGCCGGATTGCGCGGCAGCCATCACTTGCGCCACTTTTTCGTACGGCGTGTTGCGGTCGGCGCGCAGATGCAGCTCCGGCTGCGGCGTGACCTTTGCCGCATCCGCGATGCGCGTCAGCATGGAGGCTTCATCGATCGGCGCGCTGTTCCAGTACACCTGGCCCTGCGCGTCGATCGCCAGGTTGATCGTTTCCGGCTTTACTTCGTTCGGCTGGTTGGTGGCGCGCGGCAAGTCGATCTTCACGCTGTCCGTCATCACTGGAATCGTCATGATGAAGATGATCAGCAGCACGAGCATCACGTCGACCAGCGGCGTGGTGTTGATCTCGGGGTTGAAGTCGTCGTCGTCCGACAGGGAACCCATTGCCATCATTTACCTCCGACCGCGACCAGTTTGGAGCCGCTGGCAGGACTGCTGCCGTCCTTGGCGCGGGCGCCGGTGACGAACAGCGCATGCAGGTCGAAACCGAACTTGTTCATCTTCGCGATCACCGCCTTGTTGCCGCGCACCAGCGCGTTGTAGCCGAAGGTTGCGGGAATCGCGACAGCCAGACCGAGCGCCGTCATGATCAGCGCTTCACCGACCGGACCGGCGACCTTGTCGATGCTGGCCTGGCCGGAAGTGCCGATGGCGACCAGCGCGTGATAGATGCCCCACACGGTGCCGAACAGGCCGACGAAAGGCGCAGTGGAACCGACTGATGCCAGCACTGCCATGCCGGTCTGCAGGCGCGCCTGCGTTTCATCGATGGCCTGACGCAACGACAACGTGATCCAGTCGCTGACCGACAGTTCGTCGTGCAGGTGGCCCTTGTGCGCTTCGTGGTGCTGCATCGCGGTGACGCCGGCTTCGGCAATCGATGCAAACGGGTTGCCCGTGCCCAGCGTGGACAGGCCGTCCTGCAAGTTGGTGGCATCCCAGAATTCGTGACCGGCTGCGCGCGCGGAGCGGCGGTACTGGAACAGTTGCAGTGCCTTCGTCACGATCACGTACCACGACGCGATGGACATCGCGACCAGCAGCAGGGCCACGCCCTTGGTCACAAAGTCGCCTTGCGACCACAAACTTTCCAAACCGTATGGACTGACTTCCATGATGATTCCTTCTTTATCTGCTTAAAGTGAAATTGATAGGGATGATGGCGTAGACCGGAATCGCCTTGCCGTCTTCGATATAAGGTTTGAACAGCGCGCGCATCACGGCGTCGCGTGCGGCATCGTCCATGCGCAGCGAACCGGAGGATTTCTGCACGTCGATTTTTTCGGCGCGTCCCTTTTCATTGATCAGCACGCGCAGCGTCACCGTGCCTTCGTTGCCCATGCGGGCATCCAGCGGCGGATAGACCGGGCGGGGCGCATTGATATAGGCGACGCCAGAAATGATTTTGGGCGTGGCGGGAACGGATGGCGCGGCGGGTGCTGGCGGTGACGGCGGCGCGGCTTCGGCCGGCGGTTGCG
>DATMTZ010000196.1:0-3817 GCA_035563975.1 Oxalicibacterium sp.
TGCGCAAATCGGGCCGTCCGGCCATGCTGGTGGTCAACAAGGCCGAGGGCATGAAGTACACCTCGGTCACCGCCGATTTTTACGAACTCGGCATGGGCGATCCGTATGTCATTTCCGCCGCGCACGGCGATGGCGTGGCCGACCTGGTGGAAGAGGCGCTGAATCTCGCGCTCGCACAGCGCACGCCGCAGGAAGAAGTGCCCGAGCAGACCGGCAAGCACATCAAGCTCGCCATCGTCGGCCGCCCGAATGTCGGCAAGTCGACGCTGGTCAATACCCTGCTCGGCGAAGAGCGCGTGATCGCTTTCGACATGCCGGGCACCACGCGCGATTCGATCGAGATCGCCTTCGAGCGTGAGGGACGACACTACACGCTGATCGACACCGCCGGCATACGCCGCCGCGGCAAGGTATTCGAGGCGATCGAGAAATTCTCGGTGGTGAAAACGCTGCAGTCGATTTCCGAAGCGAACGTCGTGCTGTTGCTGCTCGATGCGCAGCAGGATATTTCGGAACAGGACGCGCACATCGCCGGCTTCATCCTGGAATCGGGCCGCGCGCTGGTGATCGGCGTGAACAAGTGGGACGGCCTGACCAGCGACCGGCGCGACGAAATCAAGATCGACCTGGATCGCAAGCTGAGTTTCCTGTCCTTCGCCAAGACCCATTTCGTCTCGGCATTGAACGGCACCGGCGTCAGCCAGATGATGAAATCGGTCGATGCCGCGTATGCGGCCGCGATGTCGAATCTGTCGACGCCGAAGCTGACGCGCGCGCTGATCGAAGCAGTCGAACATCAGCAGCCGCGTCGCAAGGGATCGATCCGTCCGAAGCTGCGCTACGCGCATCAGGGCGGCATGAATCCGCCAGTGGTGGTCATTCACGGCAATGCGCTCGAAAGCATCGATGCGAATTACAAGCGCTTTCTGGAAAAGCACTTCCGCGAAACTTTTTCGCTGGTGGGGACTCCACTACGTATCGAGTTACGATCAGGCAAAAACCCTTTTGCCCGTTCTGAAAAGTAGGCAAATTCGGCGAAAATATTTGAAATCGATTACATTCCCGTTTAGGGAGGCTCTTGAAAAAATGCAAGATGCCTCAAACTCCAATCACAACTACACAATGGAGCTGTCATGACAAACAAAGGGCAACTTTTACAAGACCCGTTCCTCAATGCCCTGCGCAAGGAACATGTTCCTGTATCGATTTATCTCGTCAACGGCATCAAACTCCAGGGCCATATCGAATCCTTTGACCAGTACGTCGTCCTGCTGCGCAACACCGTTACGCAGATGGTCTACAAGCACGCGATTTCCACCGTTGTCCCGGCCCGCGCCGTGAATCTGAGCCTTGAATCTGCAGCTGAATAAGATCCTCGACATCCCTTGCACGGTGGCGCATTAACATGCGCGCGATACTCGTTGGTGTCGATTTCGGCAAGGGCGACTTCACCGCAAGCCTGGAAGAACTTTCCCTTCTTTCCCGATCGGCGGGCGCCGAACCGGTGGCCACGATTGTCGGCCGTCGCGCCAGTCCCGACGCGGCGCTGTTCGTCGGTTCCGGCAAGGCCGATGAAATCGCGGACGCGGTGTTTGATCACGAGATCGACATCGTCATCTTCAATCATGCCTTGTCGCCGGCGCAGCAGCGCAACCTGGAACGCCACCTGCAGGTGCGCGTGCTGGATCGCACCAGCCTGATCCTCGATATCTTTGCGCAGCGCGCACAGAGCCATGTAGGTAAAGTGCAGGTCGAGCTGGCGCAGTTGCAGCATCTGTCCACGCGTCTGGTGCGCGGCTGGACCCACTTGGAACGCCAGAAGGGCGGTATCGGTTTGCGCGGTCCTGGCGAGACGCAGCTGGAAACCGACCGCCGCCTGCTGGGCGAACGCGTGAAGATGCTGCGCGCCAAACTCGACAAGCTGCAGAAGCAGCACGCCACGCAGCGCCGTGCGCGCGGCCGCAACAATGCCTTCTCCGTTTCGCTGGTCGGCTATACCAATGCCGGCAAGTCGACCCTGTTCAATGCCGTCGCGAAAACCAGGGTGCTGGCAGCGAACCAACTGTTCGCGACGCTTGATACGACATCGCGCCGCGTCTATCTGGGCGAAGATGTCGGCAACATCATCATTTCCGACACGGTCGGCTTCATTCGCGAACTGCCGCACCAGCTGGTTGCCGCCTTCCGCGCGACGCTGGAAGAGACCGTCCACGCCGACCTGTTGCTGCACGTCGTTGATGGCGCCAGCCCTGCGCGCCTGGAGCAGATCGAGCAGGTGAACATGGTGCTGCAGGAAATCGGCGCAGATCACATTCCGCAAATCCTTGTGTGGAACAAGATCGATGCAGCAGGTCTGGAGCCGGCTTTGGAACGTGATGAATATGATAAAATCCGTCGAGTTTTTATCAGCGCCCAGACCGGCAGCGGATTGGATTTATTGCGTCAGGCAATCGCCGAAAGCGCAAAGGGGCACATGGCCGGTCTAGCGGATGCTGTACTTGTTGCGCCTGACGATGTAAACGTATAACGAATGCGCTGCATTCCCATCCATTACTTTTAAGCCGGACCGCGACAGAATGCTCGTTACCCTATTCAAGAAGATCGGCGTGAAATTTTCGCTCAACGACCCGCGCTGGGGTCGTGGCTCCCAGGACAACAAGAACCAGGAGGGCAAGCGGCCGAGCGACGGTCCGCCGGACCTCGACCAGCTTTGGCGCGATTTCAACCAGCGCCTGAGCAACCTGTTCGGCAACCGCAAATCGGGTGGCGGCGGCAACAGCGGCGGTGATTCGGGCGGTACCGGATTTACGCCGGACATGCGCGGGGCCGGCATCGGTGCGGCCATTATCGCGGGCGTCGTCGGCGTGTTGTGGCTGCTGAGCGGTTTCTTCATCGTGCAGGAAGGTCAGACCGGCGTGGTGCTGACCTTCGGCAAATTCAGTCATACCGCATCCGCCGGTTTCAACTGGCGCTGGCCCAAGCCTATCCAGAGCGACGAGATCGTCAACGTGTCGCAGGTGCGCACGGTGGAAGTCGGCTACCGCAATACTTTCCGCAACAAGCAGCAGCAGGAATCGCTGATGCTGACGGAAGATGAGAACATCATCGATATCCAGTTCGCGGTGCAATACACGCTGAAGAACGCGTCCGACTGGATCTTCAACAACCGTGACCAGGACGACCTGGTCAAGCAAGTCGCGGAAACTGCAATCCGCGAAGTGGTCGGCCATAGCAAGATGGACTTCGTGCTGTACGAAGGACGAGAGAAGGTCGCGCTCGATACCAATCAGTTGATGCAGAAGATGCTGGACCAGTACAAATCCGGCGTGCAGATCACCAATGTGACGATGCTGGCGGTGCAGCCGCCGGAGCAGGTGCAGGCGGCGTTCGACGACGCGGTCAAGGCCGGCCAGGATCGTGAGCGCCAGAAAAACGAAGGCCAGGCTTATGCCAACAATGTGATTCCGCGCGCACGCGGCGCCGCGTCGCGCCTGATGGAGGAATCGGAAGCGTACCGCGCCAGCGTCATTGCCAACGCGGAAGGCGAGGCCGCCCGCTTCAAGCAGATCCTGGCCGAGTACCAGAAAGCGCCCGCGGTGACGCGTGACCGCATGTATCTCGAAGCGATGCAGCAGATTTTCTCCAGCACGACCAAGGTCATGGTGGATTCCAAAAACAACAACAACCTGATCTATCTCCCCTTGGATAAATTGATTTCGCAAAGCGCCGCACCGGCGCCGGTGGTCGCCGGCGACGGCGCTGCAGTGCGCTCGCCTTCATCGAACGCGACCGTGACGCCGGCGCCCGATCCGGTGCC
>DATMTZ010000197.1:0-3346 GCA_035563975.1 Oxalicibacterium sp.
GTCGACATGCAAGATCATGTCGAAGAACTGCATCAAATCCATATTTTTCCTTGGTAACGGCGGCGAAATCATACACCACGCGACATAAGACAGACTGAGGAAAAGCCGCGGCGTTCATGCGATCCGGAACGTTATAATCGCAGGATGAATGCGCCCCACCAACCGCTGGATGCAGCCCTACCTGACGCGGCACGTCCGATACAAGCGCTGTCCGACCAGCTGATTTCGCAGATCGCCGCCGGCGAAGTGGTCGAACGTCCTGCCGCCGTGGTCAAGGAACTGCTGGAAAACGCGCTGGACGCGGGCGCGACCACGATCACCGTCCGGCTCGAACAGGGCGGCGTCAAGCGCATCGCCATCGTCGACAATGGCCGCGGCATTCCGGCCGACCAGCTGCCGCTGGCGCTGGCGCGCCATGCGACATCGAAGATCGCGTCGCTAACCGAACTGGAAAACGTGATCACGCTCGGTTTTCGCGGCGAGGCTCTGGCCTCGATCGCCTCGGTCGCGCAATTGACACTGACCTCGCGCACCGCTGCTGATGCGCACGCGTGGGAAATCAGCTGCCGCCATACCAGCACCGGCCAGGTCGAACATATGGTGTCGCCCTCCTCCGGCGCGACCGGCACCACGGTCGATGTGCAGGATTTGTATTTCAACACGCCGGCGCGCCGCAAGTTTCTCAAAACCGAACAGACTGAATTCGGCCATTGCGCGGAGGTGGTGCGCCGCATCGCACTGTCGCGTCCGGACGTCGCCTTTTCACTGTCGCACAACGGCAAGACGGTCGACCACTGGGGCGTTTCCGACGTCGCCAAGCGCAGCGCGCACATTCTCGGCAACGAGTTTTCCGGCGCGCGGCTGCCACTGGACGAACAATCCGGTCCGCTGCACCTGCACGGCTTCATCGGCCTGCCGACGGCATCCAAGGCGCGCGCCGACGCACAATATTTTTACGTGAACGGCCGCTTCGTGCGCGACAAACTGCTGACACATGCAGTGCGCGCCGCGTATGAAGACGTGCTGCACGGCGATCGCTATCCATCGTATGTGATCCGCCTCGATCTCGATCCTGCGCTGGTCGACGTCAACGTCCATCCTTCCAAGGTCGAAGTGCGCTTCCGCGACAGCCGCGCCGTGCACCAGTTCGTGTTCCATGCGATCACGCGCGCGTTGGCGCAGACTTCTGCCACCGCATTCGGCGCAGCGCCGGCGCCGACGCCGGCATCGAATACGGTACTGCCATGGCTGCGCGAGCAGCAAGCCTCGTTCACCGCGCAGTTCCAGTCCGGCTTCGGCATCGCGCAAAGCACGGCCGATTACGGCGCGCTCTTTGCCTCCGCCGATGCGCCCCACGCTGACAGTCCGTCCACGCCTGCCGCACCGCTGCCCTCGCAGGCATTGCCGTCCGACGAGTTTCCGCTCGGCTTCGCACTGGCGCAACTGCACGGCATCTTCGTTCTCGCGCAGAACGCGAAGGGCCTGGTGCTGATCGACATGCATGCGGCGCATGAACGCATCCTGTACGAACAGTTGAAAAATGCGCTGGACACTGATGCGATGCAGGTGCAACCGCTGCTGATCCCGATCACCTTCTACGCAGACGGCGTGGAAGTCGGCACCGCCGAGGAAAGCCGGGACGTCCTGCACGCGCTCGGCTTCGACATCGCCGCGCTGTCGCCGACCACGCTGGCGGTGCGCGCGGTACCCGCGCTGCTGAAGAATGCCGATGCGCAGTCGCTGGCGCGCGACGTGCTGCGCGATGTGCGCGAATTCGGCGGCTCGCGCGTACTGGTCGAGCGCCGCAACGAAATGCTGGGTACGCTGGCCTGCCACACCGCGGTGCGCGCGAACCGCACACTGACCGTGCCGGAAATGAACGCGCTGCTGCGCCAGATGGAAGCGACCGAGCGCGCGGACCAGTGCAATCACGGCCGCCCCACTTGGGTGCAGCTTGGCCTGTCCGATCTCGACAAGCTGTTCCAGCGCGGACAGTAAGTCCGCACGCCGCATGACTTCATCAAGGAAACCGTTCGCCGTCGCCATCATGGGCCCGACGGCGTCGGGCAAGACCGCCGCCGCGCTCGAAATCGCGCAACATATCCCGTCCGAAATCATCTCGGTCGATTCCGCTCTCGTCTATCGCGGCATGGACATCGGCACCGCCAAGCCGACGGCGGAGGAACAGACGCGCGTGCCGCACCACCTGATCGACATTCTCGATCCGCTCGATGCCTACTCGGTCATGCAATTCCGGCAGGATGCGATCCGGCTAGTCGATGAAATCGCTGCGCGCGGCAAACTGCCGCTGCTGGTCGGCGGCACCATGCTGTATTTCAAGGGGCTGAAAGACGGACTGGACGACCTGCCGCAGGCCGATGCCAATATCCGCGCCGCGCTGGATGCGGAAGAAGCGCAGCACGGCACGCCGGCCATGCACGCGCAATTGAAACGCGTCGATCCGGTCACGGCGGCGCGGCTGAAACCGAACGATTCGCAGCGCATCCAGCGCGCGCTGGAAATCCACATGCTGACCGGGCAGCCGATGTCGGCCCTGCTGGCCAAGGCGCCAAAGACCGAGTTGCCTTTCGATCTACTGTCAATTGCGCTGGAACCGTCCGACCGCAGCGTGCTGCATGCGCGCATTGCGGCGCGCTTCGACGCAATGCTGGAAAACGGCGCGCTGATCGCGGAAGTGGAAGCGCTACGCGCGCGGGGCGATCTGCATCTCGGTCTGCCCTCGATGCGCTGCGTCGGTTATCGCCAGACCTGGGAATACCTCGATGGCGCCTACGATTTCAGCGCACTGCGCGATAAGGGCATCGCCGCCACGCGCCAGCTCGCCAAGCGCCAGCTGACCTGGCTGCGCTCGATGCCGGAACGGCAAGTCGTCGATTGTCTCGCGCCGGATGCCGCGCAAGCCATCCATTCTGTGGTGACCAGCCGGATGCGATGAAAGCTGGCGGCATATTGACAGTGACATTCAAAAACGCGATAATTTCCGGCTACTTGGTGATATAGCTCAGTTGGTTAGAGCACAGCACTCATAATGCTGGGGTCGGTGGTTCAAGTCCACCTATCACCACCAGAATCAAGGAAAAAGCCCGCTCAGAAATGAAGCGGGCTTTTTCTTTTGCTGCGTTCGATCCGATGCCGTTACGTTGGTGGATCCTTGCTTCGCGTGCGCGACACCCCGGTCAGGATGCCGATGCCGAGCAGGATCACGCAGGCGATTGCCACATACAGCTGCGGCACGCCGGCGGTCACCAGCGCCCAGGCAACGCCGCCAATGAATACCGCGAATCCGATCAGATAAATTGCGAAAGACATGTTTTCCTCCTTGCGC
>DATMTZ010000198.1:0-2707 GCA_035563975.1 Oxalicibacterium sp.
GGCATGCGGTGCGCTTTTTCCCATTCCTGCTTTTTATTTGTGCGCCAGGTTCAGGCGCGTCCAGATTGCATGCGTGGCTGACGGCTGATTCAAGGTATAGAAGTGCAGGCCCGGCGCGCCGCCCGCCAGCAGGCGTTCGCACAAGTCGGACACCACATCGAGCCCGAAGGCGCGGATCGAATCGGTATCGTCGCCGAAGCTCGCCAGCTTCAGCCGTATCCAGCGCGGAATCTCCGCACCGCACATGTCCGAAAAGCGCACCAGCTGCGAGTAGTTGGTGATCGGCATGATGCCGGCCACGACCGGCACCTCGACGCCGGCCTTGCGCACGTCTTCCACGAAGCGGAAATACGCATCGGCATTGTAGAAATATTGCGTGATGGCCGAATCCGCGCCGGCCTTCACCTTGCGCACAAAGCTGTTGATGTCATCCTGCGGAGACTTGGCCTGCGGATGCGTTTCGGGATAGGCGGCGACTTCGATATGGAACCAGTCGCCGGTTTCGGCGCGGATGAACTCCACCAGCTCGTTCGCATAATGGAATTCGCTCGACGAAAAATCGCCGTAGCCGCTCGGCAGGTCGCCACGCAGCGCAACCAGCCGCTTGATGCCATTCGACTTGTAAGTCTGCAGGATCGCGCGCAGGTTGTCGCGCGAGCTGCCGAGGCAGGAAATATGCGGCGCTGCCTCGTGCCCCGCGGCGCGAATCTGCAACACCGTATCGAGCGTGCCCTGCTGCGTCGAGCCGCCGGCGCCGAAAGTCACGGAAAAGAATTGCGGATTCAGCTCGGCGAGCTTGGCGCAGGTCGCACGCAATTTTTCCACGCCGGCATCAGTCTTCGGCGGGAAGAACTCGATGCTGAAATTCTGTTGAGTCATTGTTATTTGTTATCCAGTAAAAGCGAGGACAGTACCCACGAGATGATGCTGTACAGGATCGCGCCGCCGACCGCCGACCAGAAACCCGCGACCTGGAAGCCGCCGATCATCTGCGCCGTGGCCCAGAACAGCAGGCCGTTGATGACGAAGATGAACAGGCCCAGCGTCAGGAAGGTGACCGGCAAGGTAAGCAGCACCAGCACCGGCCGGATCAGCGTGTTGATCAGGCCCAGCACCAGCGCCGCGATCAATGCGGTCGTCAGGCTGTCGACCGTGATCGAACTCATCAGGTAGGGAACGGCGAACAGTGCGACGGCGTTGATGATCCAGGTGAGCAGCAAACGCATGCGATTCTCCTTCGTGGTTGATAACGAAAATCGAAAATCGAACGAAACCCTTGAATGCCCTGCTGCTCCGCCCGACGGCGGTGCGGCAGGGATCATCGCGAAGGCAAAGCCCTCCGCCGCATCAGTAGCGGTAATGCTCCGGCTTGTACGGGCCGGCCTGCTTGACGCCGATGTAGTTCGCCTGTTCTTCGGTCAGCGTGGTCAGCTGCGCGTTGAGTTTCTTCAATTGCAGACGCGCGACCTTTTCATCCAGGTGCTTCGGCAGCGTGTACACGCCGACCGGGTAGCTCTTCGTATTCGTGAACAGTTCGATCTGCGCGATCGTCTGGTTCGCGAACGAGGAGCTCATCACGTACGAAGGATGGCCGGTGCCGCAACCCAGGTTCACCAGGCGGCCTTCGGCCAGCAGGATGATGCGCTTGCCGTCGGGGAAAATGATGTGGTCGACCTGCGGCTTGATGTTTTCCCAGGTGTACTGCTTCAGTGCGGCGACTTCGATTTCATTGTCGAAGTGACCGATGTTGCAGACGATGGCCTGGTCCTTCATCTTCTTCATGTGCTCGTGCGTGATCACATGATAGTTGCCGGTGCAGGTGACGAAAATGTCGCCGTGCTCGGCGGCGTAATCCATCGTCACGACGCGATAGCCTTCCATCGCCGCCTGCAGCGCGCAGATCGGATCGATTTCGGTGACCCACACTTGCGCCGACAGCGCGCGCATTGCTTGTGCCGAACCTTTGCCGACGTCGCCATAACCGGCGATCACTGCAATCTTGCCGGCAATCATGACATCAGTCGCGCGCTTGATGCCGTCGACCAGCGACTCGCGGCAGCCGTACAGGTTGTCGAACTTGGATTTCGTGACCGAATCGTTGACGTTGATCGCCGGGAAAGCCAGCTTGCCTTCCTTGTGCATCTGGTACAGGCGATGCACGCCGGTCGTGGTTTCTTCGGTCACGCCCTTGATTTCCTTCAGGCGCTTCGAGTACCACGTCGAGTCAACGGCCAGATGCTTCTTGATCGAGTTGAACAGGCAGACCGCTTCTTCCGAATCCGGATTGTTCAATACGCTCGCATCCTTTTCCGCACGCGCGCCGAGGTGCAGCAGCAGCGTGGCATCGCCGCCATCATCCAGAATCATGTTCGAGTAGCCGCCATCGGTCCACTCGAAAATGCGGTGCGTGTAATCCCAGTATTCGTCGAGGTTCTCACCCTTGACCGCGAACACCGGCGTGCCGTTGGCGGCGATGGCGGCAGCAGCGTGATCCTGCGTCGAATAGATGTTGCAGGATGCCCATCGCACTTTGGCGCCCAGCGCTTCCAGCGTCTGGATCAGCACGGCGGTCTGGATCGTCATGTGCAGCGAACCGGTGATGCGCGCGCCTTTCAGCGGCTGCGATTTGGCGAATTCTTCGCGGATCGCCATCAGGCCCGGCATTTCGGTTTCGGCGATCTTGATTTCTTTATTGCCCCAGTCGGCC
>DATMTZ010000199.1:0-3448 GCA_035563975.1 Oxalicibacterium sp.
CTCGAACCAACGACCCCTACCATGTCAAGGTAGTGCTCTAACCAGCTGAGCTACGCGCCTAAAGAAGCGAAATTATAGCTACAAACAAATTGTTTGCCTAGTGCCTTTATGAAATTTCGACAAAAGGTTTTCAACACGCGCGCAAGTCAATGACGCTTCGCTTCCAGCACGCCGTTGACATCGCGAATCACGGTGAGTGCCTTGACCAACTGCTCGGTCGATCCGATTTCCGCGGTGAACGCCATGCGCGCCTGCCCTTTCGCGCTCTGCGTGCTGACGCCGATCACGTTGATTTTCTCGCGCAGGAAGATGTCCGAAATGTCGCGCAGCAAGCCTTGCCTGTCGTTGGCTCGCACGAAAATATCGACCGGGTAGACGGTCGCCGCTTCCGGCTTGCCCCACGCCGCCTGGATCACGCGCTCCGGCGCCTTGCGGCGCATTTCGATGAAGTTCTTGCAACCGACACGATGAATGGACACGCCCTTGCCGCGCGTGACGAAACCGATGATGCTGTCGGGCGGCGCCGGTTTGCAGCAACGCGCCAGCTGCGTCATCAGCCCATCGGTGCCGACTACCAGCACGCCGGACTTTGCGCCTTGCACCACGCTGGAGGCACGGCTCTTGCGCGGGATGACGGCGTCGTCCGGTTCCGCTGCGTTTTCTGCATCGTCATGCAAGGCGTGTTCAACCGTACGCAGGCTGAATTCGTCCTTGCCGACCGCCAGGAACAAATCGTCCAGCTTGGCAAAGCCGAGCTTGTGCGCCAGCTCTTCCAGGTTGACCGCGGTCTTGCCTTCGCGCTGCAGCGTCTTCTCGATGATGCCGCGGCCATTGGCCAGCGTTTCCTGCTGGTCGATCGCATTGAACCACGCGCGCACCTTGGCGCGCGTCCGGGCGCTGGCGGCATAGCCGGGCGATAGCCAGTCGCGCGACGGCCCTACCGTGCCGGTCAGTGTGCTGGCGCCCTTGGCGGTGATGATGTCGACCGTTTGGCCGTTCTTCAACACGGTGTTCAGCGGCACCAGCACCCCGTCGACGCGCGCGCCGCGGCAGCGGTGGCCAATATCGCTGTGCAGGTGATACGCAAAGTCGATCGGCGTGGCGCCGTTCGGCAACTCGATCACGCGCGCCTGCGGCGTCAGCACGTAGATCCGATCGTCCAGCGAGGCCGACTTGAGCTTCTCGACCCAGTCGCGGTGCACGTCTTCCTGGCCCACAACGGTATCGACCACCTCGCTCTTCCACGCCAGCAGCTGGCGTAGCCAGGCAATCTTTTCGTCGTACTTCTGCGCAGAAAAATTCGAGGTTCCGGCTTCCTTGTAGCGCCAGTGCGCGGCAACACCGTATTCGGCGAACTCGTGCATCTCGTGCGTGCGGATCTGCACTTCCAGCGCACGGCCATCCTCCGCAACCACGATGGTATGCAGGGACTGGTAACCATTGGTCTTGGGCCGCGAGATGTAGTCGTCGAATTCTTCCGTAATCGGCGTCCATATCCCGTGCACGATGCCGAGCACTGCGTAGCAAGTCTTGACGTCATCGACGATCACGCGGAACGCGCGCACGTCACGCAAGTCGGAAAATCCGAGCGACTTGCCGCGCAGCTTGTTCCAGATGCTGTAGATGTGTTTCGGTCGCCCGTATACCTCGGCCTTGATGCCGGCCGCACCTAGTTCGGTCTTCAGGCGTTCGATCGCGTGCGCGACGAAGGCTTCGCGCTCGACGCGCTTCTCTTCCAGCAGCGAGGCAATCCGCTTGTATTCGTCAGGATCGAGAAAGCGGAAGGAAAGGTCTTCCAGTTCCCACTTCAGCTGCCACACGCCGAGCCGGTTTGCCAACGGCGCGTACAGGTCGAAGGTTTCGCGCGCGTAGCGCTTCGACTGTTCATCGACGCGCTTGTTATCCGCCAAGTAGCGCAGCGTCGTCACGCGCGCTGCCAGCAATACCAGCACTACGCGCATGTCGGATGCCATCGCCAGCAGCATCTTGCGCACGACTTCCAGCTGCGCGGCCGCTTCCTGCGCCGCGTTCTTGGTGCGCGCCGAGCCGGGCTGCACCGCCGCCACTTCATGCAGACGCATCAACTGGCGCACGCCCTTCACCAGACCGGCAACTTCCGCGCCGAAGCGCGCCTCGATCCTTTCCGCCGCGCCGTCATCCATCGCGGGCAATTCGGTCAACAGGGTCGCGATGCGCGTATCGGCATCCGTTTCCAGCTGCGACAGCACAGTGGCGGCGCACTGCGAGAATTCGAAGGCATCCTGCTCGCTATCGGACGAATCCTGCCCTGCCGGCAGCTTGCGCCCGGAATAAATCGGTTTGACGAATTCAAGCGCTTCGATGACGCGTTCGCCATCCTGTTCGCTCAAACCGGCGCGAAGCTGTACGACTGCGTCGTTCTGCGCGGATGCTGTAGAAACCATGAAAAAAACCTGATCAGTGACTGTCTTCTTGCCGCCATGCGGCCTGTGCGCGCACGACGGAAGCCTCGATGGAGGCGGCTCCAGTATAGCGTGCCGTCGCGCATGACACTGCGCGGATGAATGACACTCTTCGCTACTTCTGCAAAAAGTCCGCGACGATTGCGATCTGCTGCTCGTTGGCGAAGGTCGGCGCATGGCCGATGCCGGGCAACTCCACCAATGTCGCCTTCGGGCCGCGCGTCGTCATGGCGTGCGCCGTTGCGCGCGACAGCAGATCCGACTCGGCGCCGCGAATCAGCAAGGTAGGACAGGCGATCGCATCGTATGCCGTCCACAACATGTTCTCCGCCGACTGCGCTGCCTGGGCAGTCGTCGCCTTGAATGGCAGTGCCAGGCCGGGATCGTAATGCAGCGACCATTGTCCCTGCGCATCCTGCCGCAACACATCGGCTGCCAGCTTGCGCCATTGCGCTTCGCTATGCGGACCGAAGGACGCGGAAGTCTGGCGTATGTATTGCTGCGCATCGTCGAAACTGGCGAAACGCACCGGCTGGCCGACATACTCGCCGATCCTTGCCAGTGCAAGCGGATCGAGCACCGGCCCGATGTCGTTGAGCACCAGCTTGTGTATCGGCGTATCGGGCAACGAGGCCAATGCCAAACCGATCAACCCGCCCAGCGATGTACCCAGCCAAGACACGCTTTCCACATCGAGGCGGGCGATCAGGCCCACCATGTCGCTGACATATTGCGGCACCTCGTAATACTTCGGATCGCGCAGCCAGTCGGAACGCCCGCGTCCAACGATATCCGGGCAGATCACTCGATAGCGTGCGGACAGCTGCTCCGCCAGCACGTCGAAATCGTCAGATACACGCGTCAGGCCATGCACGCATATCAGCACGTCCGGGTTGCGCGCGTCGCCCCACTCCTTGTACGCCATGTGATGCAGGCCGGCTGGCGATATGCATTGCAACTTGCGGATTTGTGGTGGCATTCGTATTTCTGTCTTCGCGAGTCGTTTT
>DATMTZ010000200.1:0-4298 GCA_035563975.1 Oxalicibacterium sp.
GTGGTGGACGTTGAATTCCCGCGCAACGCGATGCCTAAGATTTACGATGCCTTGAAGATGGAAGGCTCCGAACTGACGCTGGAAGTTCAGCAACAGTTGGGCGACGGCGTGGTGCGTACCATTGCACTCGGTAGCTCCGACGGTTTGCGCCGCGGCATGATGATCAGCAATACCGGTAACCCGATCACGGTTCCCGTCGGCAAGGCAACGCTCGGCCGCATCATGGACGTGCTGGGCAACCCGATCGACGAATGCGGTCCGGTCAGCCACGAACAAACCGCGTCGATCCATCGCAAAGCACCGGCCTACGACGAACTGTCGCCGTCGACCGACCTGCTGGAAACCGGTATTAAAGTGATTGACCTGGTCTGCCCGTTCGCCAAAGGCGGCAAGGTCGGTGTGTTCGGCGGTGCAGGTGTCGGCAAGACCGTCAACATGATGGAGCTGATCAACAACATCGCAAAAGCGCACTCGGGTCTGTCCGTGTTCGCCGGTGTCGGTGAGCGTACCCGTGAAGGTAACGACTTCTACCACGAGATGTCGGATGCGAAAGTCGTCGATCTGGAAAATCCGGAAAACTCGAAGGTCGCGATGGTCTACGGCCAGATGAATGAACCACCAGGCAACCGTCTGCGCGTCGCACTGACCGGCCTGACGATGGCGGAAGCATTCCGTGATGAAGGCCGTGACGTTCTGTTCTTCGTCGATAACATCTACCGTTTCACGCTGGCCGGTACCGAAGTGTCCGCGCTGCTGGGCCGTATGCCATCCGCCGTGGGTTATCAGCCTACGCTGGCCGAAGAAATGGGTAAGCTGCAAGAGCGTATCACCTCGACCAAGACCGGTTCGATCACCTCGATCCAGGCCGTCTACGTTCCTGCGGATGACTTGACCGACCCATCGCCAGCAACCACGTTTGCTCACTTGGACTCGACCGTCGTTCTGTCGCGTGACATCGCTTCGCTCGGTATCTACCCTGCAATCGACCCGCTGGATTCGAGCTCGCGTCAGCTGGACCCGCAAGTCGTTGGTCAAGACCACTACGAAACCGCGCGTTCGGTGCAGCGTACGCTGCAGCGCTACAAGGAACTGCGCGACATTATCGCGATTCTGGGCATGGACGAACTGGCACCGGAAGACAAGCTGGTCGTGGCACGCGCTCGTAAAATGCAGCGTTTCCTGTCGCAGCCGTTCCACGTTGCTGAAGTCTTTACCGGCGCTCCAGGCAAGTACGTGCCGCTGAAAGATACGATCAAGGGCTTCAAGATGATCGCATCGGGCGAACTCGATCACCTGCCGGAACAAGCGTTCTACATGGTCGGTACCATCGAAGAAGCCATCGAAAAAGCGAAGAAACTCAACTAATTGTTGATGCGGGCCGCGTGAAAGCGCGGCCTGTATTCGCTCCTGTCGATCTTTGAAGAAATAAGGTTCTCACATGGCACACACAATGCGCGTAGACGTGGTCTCCGCCGAAGAAGAAATCTTCTCCGGTGAAGCGGAATTCGTCGCGCTGCCGGGTGAATCGGGCGAACTCGGCATTCTGCCGGGCCACACGCCGCTGATTACCCGCATTCGTCCTGGTGCGGTTCGCGTCAAGATCAACGGTCAGCCTGACGACGTATTCGTCTTCGTGGCGGGCGGTATTCTCGAAGTGCAACCGGACAACGTCACCGTGCTGGCCGATACGGCAATTCGCGGTGCGGATCTGGACGAAGCCAAGGCAGCAGAAGCGAAGCGCCTGGCCGAAGAAGCGCTGGTCAACAAGGAAGGAACAATCGACTACGCACAAGCGCAGGCCGAACTGGCCGCCGCGATTGCGCAGTTGGCAGCGATCCAGCGTTATCGTCAAAAGCGCTAATCCGGATCCACGCATACAATGAAGGGCAGCTGAGGCTGCCCTTCTTTATTTCCGGGAACGACTATGACGAATCAGGATATGCAGACCATCGACAAGCTGCTGGCCGAGTCACGCGTTATCGCGGTGGTCGGCATGTCGCCCAAGCCGGATCGCGCGAGCCATTATGTTGCCGCCTATCTGCAGCAGCACGGCTATCGCGTCATCCCGGTCAACCCGGTCGCGGCCGGCACCAGCATCCTCGGCGAGCACGTGTACCCGACGCTGACGATGGCTGCGGCAGCATTGGCCGAGCAGCACATCCTGATCGACCTGGTCGATGTCTTTCGCCGGCCGGAAGAAGTCGTCCCGATTGCCGATGAAGCGATCGCCGTGCATGCAAGGGGACTATGGTTGCAGCTTGGCGTCGTCAACGAGATTGCTGCCGCACATGCGCATGCAGCGGGATTGGCGGTCGTGATGGATCGCTGCATCAAGATCGAGCACGCGAGATGGCGCGAAAGCGCACGTGCGCAAACATAGAGCTAAGAGCAGGAAGTGCCTATGGCAAGCATGCGACAGCAGTTTCGCGCACGAAAAGCACAACGCGTAATCGACGCCGATGCAGCTGCGCGGCCCTTGTCCAGCGGCGACAAGGCAAGCGACAAGGCGCGCGTCAAGGAGCTGGCAGCGGAGATTGCCGCGCTGCAGGAAGTGCTGTATGCCGAGCGCAAGCACAAGTTGTTGATCGTGCTGCAGGGAATGGACACTTCCGGCAAGGACGGCACCGTGCGCGGCGTATTCGGCCAGGTGGACCCGCTGGGGATCACCAGCATCTCGTTCAAACAGCCGACGGCAGACGAAAAGGCGCACGATTACCTGTGGCGCATTCATCAGAAAGTGCCGATGCAGGGTGAAGTCGTGCTGTTCAACCGCAGCCACTACGAGGATGTGCTGGTTCCTCGCGTGCATGGCTGGATTGATGATGCTGAATGTCAGCGGCGCTTTGCGCACATCCGGGACTTCGAACGGATGCTGAGCGAAACCGGCACCACGATCCTCAAATTCTTCCTGCACATTTCCAGCGATGAGCAGAAAAAGCGCTTGCAGCAACGACTGGATGATCCGGACAAGCACTGGAAATTCGACCCGCAGGACTTGAAGGAGCGCGCCTACTGGAAGCAATACCAGCAGCAATATGCGCGCGCCATCCGGCATACCGACACGGATTACGCACCCTGGTATGTGATTCCGGCGGATTCAAAAACGCATCGCAACCTGGCGATTGCATCCATCGTGCTGGAGGTCTTGCACGACCTGCAGCCGACTTATCCGCAGGCACATCTGGAATACGCAAAGCTGAAAATCGTCTGAAGCGACAGGCGCTTCATCGCGTCTGCAACAGCGCATTGTTCAATGCTGCGACCAATTCCGACATCGAATAGGGTTTGGCCAAAAGGCGCACTCCGGGCAGGTCGATGCGCCGCTCCGAATAACCGGTTGCCAGCACGATGCGGGTATCCGGAAACCGGTCGCGAACGATGTGCGCCAGATCGATGCCGCTGATGCTGCCCGGCATCACGATATCGGAAAACACGAGACGAATCGGTTCGCCTGCTTCCAATACGCGCAGCGCTTCTTCGCCATTGCGTGCAACCTTCACGTCCAGTCCGGCAACGCTCAATGCCGGCGTAACGGTTTCGCGCACCAGCGGATCGTCTTCGACAAACAATACCGATCCATTGGCGTGCTGGTAGGGCAGGCTGTTGGCTTCCAGCTGCGGCAATTCGGCCTTTTGCGCGCTGCGCGGCAGGTAAAGCGTAACGACGGTGCCGGCGCCCGGTTCGCTGGCGAGCGATAGAGTGCCGCCGCTCTGCTTGGCGAAACCGTAGGCCTGCGACAGGCCCATGCCGGACCCTTGCCCGACGTCCTTTGTGGTGTAAAACGGATCAAGCGCGCGCGCCGACACTTCCTCGCTCATGCCGTTGCCGTTGTCGCGTAAGCGCAGGCAGACATAATCGCCGGCTTGCAGATCGTCGCGCGCCGCGAGCGTTTCGTTGTGCGCTTCCAGCGTGATCGTTCCGCCTTTCGGCATTGCGTCGCGCGCGTTCATCGTCAGGTTCAGCAAGGCCAGTTCGAGCTGCAGCGGATCGAGCGTCACGTTCCACAAGCCCGGAGCGAACTTGACGTCGAAACGAATATTGCTGGGCAAGGTCGCAGTCAGCATCGGCACCACGATGTTCAGTTGTACATCGAGCTGCAAGGTTTCAAGCTGGGCTTCCTGCACGCGGCCGAATACCATCAGTTGACGGGCAAGCTCGACACCGCGCTTGACTGCGCGCTGGCAGGCTTGCAGCAGATTCTGTTCGCGCTCCGTCCTCGCCGCCATCACGCATACCTGCAATCCCGTCGTCAGCGTCTGCAATACATTATTGAAGTCATGCGCAATGCCGCCGGTGAG
>DATMTZ010000201.1:0-2749 GCA_035563975.1 Oxalicibacterium sp.
TCGGTCTCCACGCCTTCCGCAATCATGTCCAGCTTCAGCGACTTGGACATCTCGATGATGTGCAGCGCGACGTTGCTGGTGGCGGCGTCGGTGCCCAGCGTGTCGACGAAGGACTTGTCGATCTTCAGGTAATCGAGATCGAAATTGGCAAGGTAGGACAGGCTGGAATAGCCGGTGCCGAAATCGTCGATCGCCACGCGCAGGCCGCTGTCGCGGTAGGCGCGCACGATATTGCGCGTGGTCTCGGCATTGAGCAGGCCGCGCTCGGTCGCCTCGACCATGATGTTGCCGGGCGCGATGCCGGCCTTGTCAGCCATATCCATGATCTGGCCCATCGTCTCCTCGGCCTGCAGGTCGATGTAGGACAGGTTGATGCCGATGTGAAAATCGCCTTGCCGCGCCAGCAGCGGCTGCACCTCATTGCCGACCATTTCAAGCACGCGCTTCGTCAGGCGCCGGATCAGGCCGCTCTCCTCTGCCACCGGGATGAACACGTCCGGTCCTACCGCCGGCTTGCCGAGCCGGCGCCAGCGCAGCAGCGCTTCTGCGCCGACGCAATGCCCGGTGCGCAAATCGATGACCGGCTGATACAGCAGGTAAAACTCGTTGCGGCGCAAGCCGGCCTGCAATTCGGCATTGAGCGACAGGCGGCGGCGCGCCATCAGCACGATCACACCGGTCAGCGCCAGCCCCATGCCGAAGCCTGCCGGCAGGAACAGCAGCAGGAACTTGATGACGTGAGCGCGCGCATAGCTGACCGGAATCGCCGAGACCGACGCGAGATCGAACTGTTCCGAACGCCGCACCGCGACCAGGTAATCGCCGTCCATGAACGAAACTTCCTGCTGGTCGCCCAGACGCTGCAGCCAGCCGGGCGCAATCGCGCCGCGCATGAACAGCGGCAGGCCGGCCGGCAGCGTGAAGATGCCCATGTGCACGTCGCCGCTCTTGGCCAGCACGTCGATCGTCATTTCCTGATGCGAGATAACCGCATAGTGACCGCTCTTCAGCACGAAGAAGCGCGTATCGGGCGCAAACGGCAGCGGCGTTGCAGACCACACATCGGCACCCTTGCGCGTGGTGAAATCCGGCTTGCCGAGGGAAAAGCCGTTGCCTTGCGTGCCGATGGAAGAACAGAGCACGCGATCGCCGGCGAGGTAAGCGACGCCCTTCAGGTAGGTCGAGGCCAGTGCGATCTTTTGCATGCGCGCGATGTCCTCGGGCGAGCATGGCGTGATGCCGGTGTCTTGCTTCAAATGCCTGAAGGCGGCGATGATCTGCAGATTGGTGGCATCCGCCCGTCGGGCAAGACCATCTGCCAGATGGCGTTGCTGGGTCATCTCGTCCTGGTGCCCCTGCCACTCGGCCAGGCGGATCGAGATCGCGACCGGCGCTGCGATGGCGATGGCGCATAGCGTGGCCAGCAGCGCACCCGAGGTCGCCCTATTCATTGAATCCATTCATGTGATCACCAATCTGCTTGTTATGGCGGCCTGCAAGACCGCATTGTTATAGGCAAGCGTGCTGCGAACGGCTAGACGTGTATGGCAAACTGCATCATATGTCCATCCTGCAAGAAGGTGCAAGCCGGATTGCACAAGACGTTACATGTAACCACAGGCGCACCTGGCCATGCGGCGCATGGAGCGTCATATGCACTGTTAGGCCTATCTGACCACGCATAAAAAAACCCGGCATGCCGGGGCAGGCATACCGGGCCAAACAGCAGAATCGGATTCAGGCCATCGACGATTGCGGCATCGGCATGCAGCCGGGCGTCCTGCGCACCGGATGCAGGTGCTGCAGGAATTGCGAGGTTGCCGCATCCCATGAAAACGAGAGCGCATGCTCGCGCACCTGTTCACGCGACAACGTCAGCGCCTCGAAGCAGGCGCGCGACAGATCCTCGTCCAGGATGCCCGACTTGCCGTGCGTGACCACATCCTGCGGCCCTTCCACCGGATAGGCCGCCACGGGTACGCCGCAGGCCATCGCTTCGGCCAGCACCAGGCCGAAGGTATCGGTGCGGCTGGGGAAGACGAACACGTCGGCGCAGTTGTAATAGGCCGGCAGCGCTTCGTGCGGCCTGGCGCCGAGGAAACGCACTTCCGGATATTTCGCCTCCAGTTCGCCGCGCATCGGGCCGTCGCCGATTACCCATTTGGCGCCAGGTAGCGCCATTTGCAGGAAGGCCTCGACATTCTTTTCCACCGCGAGGCGGCCGACATACAGGTACAGCGGCCGGCGCAGCGCGACCTTTTCCTCACGCCACCCGGGCTTGAAGTAATCGATGTCCACGCCGCGTCCCCATTGCACGACATGACGGAAGCCCTGCGCTTGCAGCGCCGCCTGCACGCCGGGCGTCGGCACCATCACTGCCTTCGACGGTCCGTGGAACCACTTCAGCCAGCGATACGCCACTGCCAGCGGCAAGCCGAAACGCGCCTTCAGGTATTCCGGGAAACGCGTGTGGTAAGCGGTCGTGAAATCCAGATCATGGTTCAGGCACCAGCGGCGCGCCGCCATGCCGAGCGGCCCTTCGGTCGCGATATGGATGCAATCGGCATCGAAGTCTTCCAGCTGCCGTGCGACATGCGGGTACGGCTTGCAGGCCAGCCGTATCTCGGGATAGGTCGGGCACGGAAAGGCGCGCAGGTTTTCCGGCGTGATCAGCAGCACCGAATGGCCGGCACGCCGCAGTTGCCGGCTGGTTGCCTTCAGCGTGTTGACGACGCCGTTGACCTGCGGC
>DATMTZ010000202.1:0-4792 GCA_035563975.1 Oxalicibacterium sp.
GGCGGCATCCCGACCAATATCCACGGTCAGGTCGTCACGCCGCGCAACGGCAATCCGAATTCCATCGTCAACGGCCTGTACGCGATCGGCGAATGCGCCTGCGTCTCGGTGCACGGCGCGAACCGCCTGGGCACGAACTCATTGCTCGACTTGCTGGTGTTCGGCAAGGCCGCCGGCGATCACATCGTGCGCAGCCAGCTGCAGAAGCGCGAGCACATTCCGCTGCCGGCCGACGCCGCCGATCTCGCACTATCGCGTCTGGCATATCTGGAAAACAGCACTGGTTCGGAGCGCGTCCAGGACGTCGCCAACGACATTCGTTCGACGATGCAGCAATACTGCGGCGTGTTCCGCACGACCGAACTGCTGGAAACGGGCTACAAGAAAATCATGGAGCTGGACGAGCGCCGCAAGCATGTGTCGTTCAAGGACAAGTCGCGCGTGTTCAATACCGCGCGCATCGAGGCGCTGGAGCTGGACAACCTGATCGAAACCGCCAAGGCGACGATGACGGCTGCCGTCGCCCGCAAGGAGTCGCGCGGCGCGCACGCGCACCGCGACTACGAGCAGCGCGACGACGTTAACTGGCTCAAGCACTCGCTGTATTTTTCGGAAGGCAATCGTCTCGAATACAAGCCGGTGGTCACGCAGCCGCTGACGGTCGAGACCTTCAAGCCGAAACCACGCACTTTCTAGGATCGAACATGGCACGCACGATTCGACTTCAGATCTATCGCTACGATCCCGACAAGGACGCCAAGCCCTACATGCAGGATTTCACGGTCGAGCTGCATCCGCACGACAAGATGCTGCTCGACGCGCTACTGCGCATCAAGGCCAACGTCGACGATTCGCTGGCCTTGCGCCGCTCCTGCCGCGAAGGCGTGTGCGGCTCGGACGCGATGAACATCAACGGCAAGAACGGCCTGGCCTGCACCACCAATCTGAACGAATTGACGGAGCCGATCGTATTGCGTCCGCTGCCCGGTTTGCCGGTGGTGCGCGACCTGATCGTCGACATGACGCAATTCTTCAAACAGTACCATTCGATCAAGCCGTACCTGATTAACGATACAATTGCGCCTGAGAAGGAACGTTTGCAAACCCCGGCGGAGCGGGAAGAGTTGAACGGGCTGTACGAATGCATCCTGTGCGCGTGCTGCTCGACCTCCTGTCCGTCGTTCTGGTGGAATCCGGATAAATTCGTCGGGCCTGCGGGTTTGTTGCAGGCCTATCGTTTCATAGCGGACAGCCGCGATCATGCGACCAATGAGCGGCTGGACAACCTGGAAGATCCGTACAGGTTGTTCCGATGCCATACAATTATGAATTGTGTGGATGTTTGTCCGAAGAACCTGAACCCCACGCGCGCCATCGGCAAGATCAAGGATCTGATGGTGCGCCGCATGGTTTAGCGCCCGCAACGACGAGAAGCCGGCGCTTCGCTGTCATTTTCCGCGAAGCCGGTTTGAAGCCATGTCCGTCTCCCACCAGGATGATCCGACCAAACGTGCAAGGCTGCGCTGGCGCAGCCGTCGCGGTTTGCTGGAAAACGATTTGATCCTGACGCGATTTCTCGACAGGTATGAAAACGTGCTGACCGACGAGGAGGTTGACGCCTTTTCGCTGCTGCTGGATCTGTCGGACAACGATTTGCTGAATGTGCTGCTGGCGCGCGGCGAACCGGAAGGCGAGACGGACAAGCCGCATGTGCATGCGCTGCTGGAAAAATTGCGTGCGGTATGAGCTGCTACTGGCGGCATGCCGCGCGATGAACAGATTTTTAATTTTGCGATTTATTCTTAAATCGACTCACCCCTTGTTATCTAAAAGGAAGAGCCATGCCTCACTCTCAATCTGACACCAAAGCCACACTGTCGTTTTCGGACGGTTCGCCATCGGTGGATCTGCCGATCTACAAGGGAACCATCGGTCCCGACGTGGTCGACATCCGCAAACTGTACGGTGCCAGCGGCAAGTTCACCTACGACCCGGGCTTCATGTCGACGGCGTCGTGCGACTCGACCATCACCTACATCGACGGCGACAAGGGCGAACTGCTGTATCGCGGCTATCCGATCGAGGAGCTGGCAGTCAAATGCGACTTCCTTGAAACCAGCTATCTGCTGCTGAAGGGCGAACTGCCGACCGCTGCGCAGAAGAAGGATTTCGTCAAGATGGTGACGAACCACACCATGCTGCACGAGCAGATGCAATTCTTCTTCCGCGGCTTCCGCCGTGACGCGCACCCGATGTCGGTGCTGGTTGGCACGGTCGGCGCATTGGCCTCGTTCTACCATGACTCGCTCGATATCTCCGATCCGCATCACCGCGAAGTATCGGCGATCCGCCTGATCGCCAAGATGCCGACGCTGGTGGCGATGTCGTACAAGTATTCGATCGGCCAGCCGTTCGTGTATCCGCGCAACGACCTGTCGTACAGCGCGAACTTCATGCACATGATGTTCTCGACGCCGAGCGAAGAGTACAAGATCAACGACGTGCTGGTGCGCGCGCTGGATCGCATCCTGATCCTGCATGCGGACCACGAGCAGAATGCGTCCACCTCGACCGTGCGCCTGTCCGGTTCGTCCGGCGCCAACCCGTTCGCGTGTATCGCGGCCGGCATCGCTTGCCTGTGGGGCCCGGCGCACGGCGGCGCGAACGAAGCCGCACTGAACATGCTGAAGGAAATCGGCAGCGTCGACCGCATTCCGGAATTCCTGGCGAAGGCCAAGGACAAGGATTCGGGCTTCCGCCTGATGGGCTTCGGCCACCGCGTCTACAAGAACTTCGATCCGCGCGCCAAGCTGATGCGCGAAACCTGCTATGAAGTGCTGAATGAACTGGGCCTGCACGACGACCCGCTGTTCAAGCTGGCGATGGAACTGGAACGCATCGCGCTGGAAGATGATTACTTCGTGTCCCGCAAGCTGTATCCGAACGTCGATTTCTACTCGGGCATCGTGCAATCGGCGCTGGGCATCCCTGTTTCGCTGTTCACCGGCATCTTCGCGCTGGCGCGTACCGTCGGCTGGGTGGCGCAATGGAACGAGATGATTTCCGATCCGGAGCAGAAAATCGGCCGTCCGCGCCAGTTGTATATCGGCGCTGAACGTCGCGATGTGGTGGAAATGGCCAAACGCGGCTAACGGAAGGAAAGAAAAACGGACCCTGTGTGGTCCGTTTTTTTATCCGCCAAATCAAAATTTCTGGTTGTGCTATTCTCGTTTTTCCTCATGAAGATGACTGCAACAGATTAAGTCCTTCCCCACAACTTGATGTGCAATCCGCTAACCGGTCAGGCCGTGTCGCGGAAGGTTAAACAACCCGCTAATCTCGCGAAGCGCGAAGAAAGGTGAGCAAGATGATGCAACAGTCGTTCTCCAACTCATATCTGTTTGGAGGAAACGCCCCGTATGTGGAAGAGCTGTACGAGGCGTATCTCGATAATCCCGGTTCGGTTCCCGATAACTGGCGCGCCTATTTCGACGCCATGCAGCATGTGCCCGCGGTCGACGGCTCGGAAAAGCCCGACGTCGCGCACGCATCGGTCATCGCGTCCTTCGCCGAACGCGCCAAGCGCGGACCGGTTCGCGCCGTGACGCCGACCGAGGACATCGAGATGGGACGCAAGCGCGTCGCCGTCACGCAGCTGATCGCCGCCTACCGCGTGCTTGGCAACAACTGGGCCAATCTGGATCCGCTGCAGCGCCAGCCGAGACCGTCGATCCCGCAGCTGGAACCGGGTTTCTACGGCTTTACCGACACCGACATGGAGCTGGTGTTCAACATCAGCAACACCTATTTCGGCGGCGAGACGTCGTCGCTGCGCGATTTGCTGAACGCGCTGCGCGACACCTACTGCCGCTCCATCGGTCCCGAATTCATGTACATCAGCGACCCGGCGCCGAAAGCCTGGCTGCAGGAGAAGCTGGAATCGATCCGTTCCGCGCCGACTTTCGAAGGTGAGAAAAAAAAAGCATATTCTGGAACGCCTGACGGCTGCCGAAGGCCTGGAACGCTACCTGCACACCAAATATGTCGGGCAGAAGCGCTTCTCGCTGGAAGGCAGCGAAAGCTTCATCGCCGCGCTGGACGAAGTGGTGCAGCGCAGCGGCGAAAAGGGCGTGCAGGAAATCGTGATCGGCATGGCGCATCGCGGCCGGCTCAATGTGCTGGTCAACATCCTCGGCAAGACGCCGCAGGAATTGTTCGCCGAATTCGAAGGCCGCCATGCGGAAGACCTGCCGTCCGGCGACGTCAAATATCACCAGGGTTTCTCGTCCGACATCAGTACGCCGGGCGGTCCGGTACACCTGTCGCTGGCCTTCAATCCGTCGCATCTTGAAATCGTCGATCCGGTGGTCGAAGGTTCGGTGCGCGCGCGCATTGAACGTCGCGGCAGCACCGGCGCGACCGATCCGTCGCAGCAGGTGCTCCCGGTGCTGATCCATGGCGATGCGGCTTTCGCCGGCCAGGGCGTGGTGATGGAGACGCTGAATCTGGCGCAGACGCGGGGTTACGGTACGGGCGGCACGGTGCACATCATCATCAACAACCAGATCGGTTTCACGACTTCCGATCCGCGCGATTCGCGTTCGACCTTGTACTGCACCGACGTCGCCAAGATGATCGAGGCGCCGGTGCTGCATGTGAACGGCGACGATCCGGAAGCGGTTGTGTTCGCGGCGCAGCTGGCGCTCGAATACCGGCTCGAATTCCGCAAGGATATCGTGGTCGATATCGTCTGCTACCGCAAGCTCGGCCACAACGAGCAGGACACGCCGGC
>DATMTZ010000203.1:0-7540 GCA_035563975.1 Oxalicibacterium sp.
GATGGAGAGCGGGTTCCGTGCCGGATCGCGCGCAATGATGCGCAGAATTGTTGCCGGCGCGGCCGGCAGCGGAATCATTGTGCAGCCGGCGTATCCCATTTGGCCAGCGCCTCGTCATCGGTGACGCGGGCATCGACCCAGCGCGCGCCCGCCGGCGTCTGTTCCTTTTTCCAGAACGGCGCCTGCGTCTTCAGGTAATCGATGATGAATTCGCAGGCATCGAATGCCTCGCCGCGGTGCGCGGACGTGACAGCCACCAGCACGATCTGGTCCTTCGGCAGCAAGGGGCCGACGCGGTGAATGACCAGCGCGTCGTAGATATTCCAGCGGGATTTTGCCTGCTCGACGATGTCCTGCAGCGCCTTCTCCGTCATGCCGGGATAATGTTCCAGCTCCATCTCGGCCACGCTGGAGCCGTCGTTGATGTCGCGTACGGTGCCGACGAAGGTCACGACGGCGCCCACCTGCGGACTGCCGGCGCGCAGCGCCGCGACCTCGCGGCTGAGGTCAAAATCTTCGGTCTGGACGCGGATCGTCATGTCGGCCTCGCTGCGCTCAACCGCCGGTAACGGGTGGAAAAAAAGCGACTTCGCCGCCTTCGCGGATCGCCGTGGCGGCATCGGTCATTTGCTGATCGTACGCCATGCGCAGCGATTTGCCTTCCGCCAGCACCTCGGCCCATTTGCCGCCGCGTTCGCGCAGGAAGGTGCGCACCTCGCCGACCGTCGTCACGTGCGGCGGCAACGTCACCGTTTCCTGCGAGACGCCCAGCGCTTCGCGCACGCTGGCAAAAAAACGAAGTTGAATATTCATATCTGCTTCTCAATACATCAGGTCGCTGAACGCGATGAAGCGCACCAGCTCGCCTTTGGCAATCGCCTTGTTCGGCGGGTTGTCGATCAGGCCGTCGCCCCACACGGTGGACGTCAGCACGCCGGAACTCTGGTTGGGAAAAAGGTCCAGCCCGCCGTCGCCATTGATGCGGGCGCGCAGGAATTCGTTGCGGCGGTCGCCCTTGGTCAGCGTGAAGTCGGCGCGCATGGTCAGCGCCTTCGGCGCGACGTTCGCAACGCCCTGCAGGCGAAGGATGAAGGGCCGCACGAACAGCAGGAATGTCACGAAGCTGGAAACCGGGTTACCCGGCAGGCCCAGGAAGAATGCCTGTCCTCCCTGCGCGGCGCGACTGACTTCGCCAAACGCGAGCGGCTTGCCAGGCTTGACCGCGATCTGCCACATGTTGACGCGCCCTTCCGCTTCCAGTGCCGGCTTGATGTGATCCTCCTCGCCCACCGAGACGCCGCCGGACGTGATGATCAGGTCATGTCCGGCGGCGGCGCGGCGCAAGGTGTCGCGCGTGGCGGCCAGCGTATCGGGCACGATGCCGAAGTCGGTGATTTCACAGCCGAGATTCTGCAGCAGGCCGCGCAGCGTAAACTTGTTGGAGTTGTAGATCGCGCCCGGCTTCAGCTCTTCGCCTGGCATCGCCAGCTCGTCGCCGGTGAAAAATACGGCCACGCGAACCTTGCGCACGACCGGCAACTGCGCCAGACCGACCGATGCCGCCAGGCCCAGTTCCTGCGCGCGCAGGCGGGTGCCGGCTTCGAGGATGGTGCTGTCGGCCTTGATGTCTTCGCCGGCGCGCCGTATCCATTCGCCGGATTGCGGCGCGTGATTGATCGTCACCACGTCCTGCTCGCCATCTTTGCCAGCCACGCAGACTTCCTGCATCACGACGGCATCAGCGCCCGGCGGCACCATCGCGCCGGTGAAGATGCGCGCTGCGCAGCCGGCTTCCAGCGGCTGGCCGACGTGGCCGGCCGGAATACGCTGCGTCACGCGCAGCACGGCCTTGCCGCTCGCGCAATCGGCGGCGCGCACCGCGTAGCCGTCCATCGAGGTATTGTCCATCGGCGGCACGTTCAGCCGCGATTGCTGTGCAGCGGCGAGCACGCGGCCGTTCGCTTCCAGCGTCGGCAGCGTTTCAAATTCCGCGATCGGGCGTGCAGCGTCGAGAAGAAATGCGAGCGCCTCGGGGACGCTGAGCAAGGGTTTGGGCTCTGTCATGTCGGCCAGGAAGTAAGGACTATCCGGAGATTGTAGCCCGACGGTGACTGCAGCGCTTACAGCGCGGTATGCGACGCGATGAAGGCCTTGACCTTCGCCACATCCGGCGCCATCACGGTGAAGCGCTGTGGCAGCGCTTCGATGTTTTCGAAGCCGTCCGGACGCTCGGCGTCGCGCCCCAGCGCCTCGCGGATGGTTTCGTTGAACTTGGCCGGCAGCGCCGTTTCCAGCACGATCATCGTCACGCCGGGCGTCATGTTCTCGCGCGCCACCTTGACGCCATCCGCCGTGTGCGTGTCGATCGTCAGGCCGTATTTCGCGTCCAGGTCGCGGATCGTCGCGATGCGATCGGCATGCACCGACTTGCCCGAAACGAAGCCGTACTGCGCGATCTTCGTGAACTCGTCGCCATCACTGCCGGGCTTGCCGGACAGGTCGAACCCGCCATGCGTCTCGACCTTGTGGAACAGCGCGCGCACGCGGTCGCTGTTGCGGCCCAGCAGGTCGTAGACGAAGCGCTCGAAGTTGGACGCCTTGCTGATATCCATGCTCGGGCTCGAGGTGTGATAAGTCTCGGCCGACTTGCGCACGCGATAGATGCCGGTGCGGAAGAACTCGTCGAGCACGTCGTTCTCGTTGGTTGCCGCCACCAGCTTGTCGATCGGCAGGCCCATCATGCGCGCGATGTGACCGGCGCAAATGTTGCCGAAGTTGCCGGACGGTACGGTGAACGATACCTTCTGCTCGTTGCTGGTCGTCGCCGTCAGGTAGCCGCGGAAGTAATAGATCACCTGCGCAACCACGCGCGCCCAATTGATCGAATTGACGGTGCCGATCTTCTGCTGCTGCTTGAACGGGAGATCGTTGGATACGGCTTTCACCATGTCCTGGCAATCGTCGAATACGCCTTCGATCGCGATATTGAAGATGTTCTCATCCTGCAGGCTGAACATCTGCGCGGTCTGGAAGGCGCTCATCTTCTTGTGCGGCGACAGCATGAAGACGCGCACGCCCTTCTTGCCGCGCATCGCATATTCCGCCGCGCTGCCGGTGTCGCCCGAGGTCGCGCCGAAAATGTTCAGTTCCGCATGCTGTTTCGCCAGCGCATACTCGAACAGATTGCCGAGCAGCTGCATCGCCATGTCCTTGAACGCCAGCGTGGGACCGTTCGACAGCGCCTGCAGCATCAGCTTGCTGCCGTTGCGCTCTTCAACCAGACGCAGCGGCGTGATGCGCGCCGCGTCCTCGCCATGCCGCGCATTGCGGTAGATGTCCGCGGTGTAGGTCTTGTGCGCCAGCGCATGCAGATCGGCATCCGGGATATCGGTCGCGAATTTCTTCAGGATTTCATAGGCGAGATCCGCGTATGACAGCGTGCGCCAGGTATCGAGTTCTTCGCCGCTTACCTGCGGATAATGTTGCGGCAGGTACAGGCCGCCGTCGGGCGCGAGGCCGCCGAGGAGAATGTGCGAAAAAGACTGGGCTTCGGACGCGCCGCGCGTGGAAATGTATTGCATGAGAGGGATGAATTGAGCTGGAAGCAAGACGCCATTATAGCGGAGGGCGCTGCTGCGCCGGCCGCTCGGACGCGGCAGCGCAGGCCGGGGCAAGCCCGGCGATCAGCTGAGATGTTCGAGGCGGATGCGCGTGACCTTGCCCTGCACGGTCGGCAAGGTCTCGATCTTGCGGATCGCCGCTTCGACGTTCTTCTCCTGCGTGCGGTGCGTCAGGATAATGATGTCGGTCTGCGTTTCGCCGAGCGACGGTTCCTTCTGCAGCATCGCGTCGATCGAAATCGTCGATTCCGCCAGGATCCGCGTGACGTCGGCCAGCACGCCGAGCTTGTCGGCCACGTGCATGCGCAGGTAATAGCTGGTCGTCACTTCCGACATCGGCAGTACAGGCGTGTCGGCCATCGAATGCGGCTGGAATGCGAGATGCGGCACGCGGTGCTCGGGCGCGGCGTCGGCCAGGCGCGTGATGTCGACCAGGTCGGCAATCACGGCGGACGCAGTCGGCTCGGCGCCGGCGCCTTTGCCGTAATACAGCGTGGCACCGACCGCGTCAGCCTGCACCAGCACCGCGTTCATCGCGCCCTCGACATTGGCGATCAGGCGCTTGGATGGAATCAGCGTCGGATGCACGCGCAGCTCGATGCCCTGGTCCGTGCGCTTGGCGATACCGAGCAGCTTGATGCGGTAACCGAGCTGCTCCGCGTAGCGGATGTCGATCGCTTCCAGCTTGGTGATGCCTTCCACGTGCGCCTTGTCGAATTGCACCGGGATGCCGAAGGCGATCGACGACATCAGCGTCGCCTTGTGCGCGGCATCGATGCCCTCGATATCGAAGGTCGGGTCGGCTTCGGCGTAGCCGAGACGCTGCGCCTCCTTCAGCACGGTGTCGAAATCCAGGCCCTTGTCGCGCATCTCGGACAGGATAAAGTTTGTGGTGCCGTTGATGATGCCGGCGATCCATTCGATACGGTTGGCGGTCAGGCCTTCACGCAAGGCCTTGATGATGGGGATGCCGCCGGCCACTGCCGCCTCGTAGGCAACCATCACGCCTTTCGCCTGCGCTGCCTTGAAGATCTCGTCGCCGTGCGTCGCCAGCAATGCCTTGTTGGCAGTGACCACGTGCTTGCCGTTGGCGATTGCCTGCAGCACCAGCTCCTTCGCCACGCCATAGCCGCCGATCAGTTCGATAACGATGTCGATGTCCGGGTGATTGACGACTTCCTTGCCATCGGCAACCACGGTGCAATGATCGCCGACGATTTCCTTGGCGCGCGCCACGTTGAGGTCCGCCACCATCACGATCTCGATGCAACGGCCTGCGCGGCGCGCAATTTCCTCCTGATTGCGCTTCAGTACATGGAAAGTACCGGCACCGACAGTGCCTATGCCCAGCAAGCCTACTTTGATCGATTTCATGATGTTTCCGAATGTTTACAGATATGGTGCGGGCAGGATTGCCGGTCAGCCCACGCGCTTGCGGTAACCATCGAGGAAACGCGCAATGCGACCGATCGCCTCGGTGAGGTCGTCGGAATTCGGCAGGAATACTACCCTGAAATGGTCAGGCGTCGGACAGTTGAAGCCGGTGCCCTGTACGATCAGCACACGTTCTTCCGCCAGCAGCTGATACGCAAAATCCTGGTCGTCGGTGATCGGATACATCGCCGGATCCAGGCGCGGGAACATGTACAGCGCCGACTTCGGTTTCACGCAGGTGACGCCCGGAATATCGGTCAGCAGCTTGTGCGCCAGGTCGCGCTGCTTCAGCAGGCGTCCGCCGGGACCGACCAGGTCGTTGATGCTCTGGTAGCCGCCGAGCGCGGTCTGGATCGCATACTGGCCGGGCACGTTGGCGCACAAGCGCATCGAAGCCAGCATGTTCAGCCCTTCGATGTAATCCTTCGCATAGCGCTTTTCGCCCGACACGATCATCCAGCCGGCGCGGTAGCCGCAGGAACGGTAGTTCTTCGACAGCCCGTTCAGCGTGATGAAGAGCACGTCGTCTGCCAGCGAAGCGAGCGAAGTATGCGTTGCGCCGTCGTACAGCACCTTGTCGTAGATCTCGTCGGCGAACACGATCAGTTGATGCTGACGGGCGACCTCGACGATCTGCTGCAGCAACTCGACCGGATACAGCGCGCCGGTCGGATTGTTGGGGTTGATGACGACGATCGCCTTCGTGTTCGAATTGATCTTCTTCTTGATGTCCTCGATGTCCGGAAACCAGCCGGCCTGCTCGTCGCAGACGTAATGCACCGGTTTGCCGCCGGACAGGCTGACCGCGGCCGTCCACAGCGGATAATCGGGCGACGGCACCAGCACTTCGTCGCCGGTGTTCAGCAAGGCATTCATGCTCATCACGATCAGCTCGGACGCACCGTTGCCCAGGTACACATCGTCGATCGTCACGCCGGCGATCTGCTTCTGCTGCGCATATTGCACGACCGCCTTGCGCGGCGCGAACAGGCCTTTCGAATCGGTATAACCGGAAGCGTTCGCCATGTTGCGGATCATGTCCTGCACGATCTCGTCCGGCGCGTCGAAACCGAAAGTGGCGAGATTGCCGATGTTCAGCTTGATGATCTTGTGGCCGTCTTCCTCCATCTGCCGCGCCTTTTCCAGCACGGGTCCGCGGATGTCGTAGCACACGTCAGCCAGTTTTTTCGATTTGTAGATCGGTCGCACAAAAGCACCTTTTGATGTCGAAAAGCGGAACTGCTCTCCGATGTGGTTGCCTTATTCATCACGCCAGGAACAACCGGGCGACGAGGTCAGCAGTGACGCGCAGAATGCGCGCGGAAAAGTGATCCATTTTGCCGAAAGCAACAGATTTTATCAATCGCAAAACCACGATGTCCGAGTGAAAACGTTACAATACGCGTTCTTTATCTTTCAAATTCCCGCAAAGGCGGTCCCGATCGCGCCATGAAGCTTCACAGCACTCCGACCCAGCAGTATCAAACCGTCACCGCATACGACGATGCCGGCGTCGAGATCAATCTGATCCGCTTCGAGCACAGCTTGATCGTGATGCCGGAAACCGCACCGGTCGCGTGGCCCGTGACATCCTTCGATGCGCTGACTGCCGAGAATTTCGTGCAAATCGGCGGAATGACGCCCGATGTGGTCATTCTCGGCACCGGCGCGCGCCAGCGCTTCGTCCACCCGAAGCTGATCGCCAGCCTGACCGCGGCGCGCACCGGCGTCGAATGCATGGACAACCAGGCTGCCTGCCGCACCTACAACATCCTGATGGCCGAAGGCCGCAAGGTCGCGCTGGCGCTGATTTTCGAATCCTGATTCGCGTCCGTAGCGCCGACCGCATCCATATCGGCCGGACGTAATCGTCGTGTCAGCTTGGCCGATTAGCATGCAGGCAGACGGCATCGAATTTTCGGCATCTTGCTTGAAAAGCAAATGCGCGTCCCCATATGCGTCTTCATCATTGTCCGCGGCAGCATCGGACAGATAGATATCGGCGACGCCTCGATATCATCGATAGAGAAAGCGAAAAGGAATGGATCAAGACCTCGAACTGGCGGAACGCCCTTCTGCAGTGAACATGCTGGTGCCCGATTTCTCGGCGCCGATGACCAGTGACCGCAGCTTTCAACTGTCTGATTACAAAGGGAAAAAGATCGTCCTCTACTTTTATCCGAAGGACAATACGCCGGGCTGCACCACCGAGGGTATCCAGTTCCGCGAACTGTATCCGGAATTCCAGCAAGCCAACGCCGAGATTTTCGGCGTCAGCCGTGACAGCCTCCGTTCGCATGAGGGCTTCAAGGCAAAACTGGCCATGCCATTCGAACTGATTTCCGATCCGGATGAAACGATCTGCAACATGTTCGACGTCATGAAATGGAAGAACATGTACGGCAAGAAAGTGCGTGGCATCGAGCGCTCCACCTTTGTCATTGACGAATCCGGCAAATTGGTGAAAGAATGGCGTGGAGTGAAAG
>DATMTZ010000204.1:0-2985 GCA_035563975.1 Oxalicibacterium sp.
GTTTCCTGACGAAGAAATAAGCGCCGATTGCGGCTTCCGCCGCATGTGAGCAGCTTGCACAAAAAAAGCGGCGGTCGTCACGGCCGCCGACTCCTGAACGACACTCCCGCTCTGTCCCCTGCTTTACTTCACCGCGCCGAACACCTTGCTCAGGATTGCGCTGCCGGTGCCGACCGGATCCTTGCGTATCGCTTTCTCCTCTTCGCCGATCATCACGTACAAGCCGTCCAGCGCACGCTGCGTCACGTAGCTTTCCACCGTCTTTTGCTCGTCCGGCACATGTACCGAGTGGCCGACCTTGTCCACCACGGCGTTGTACTTCGGTGACAGGCCGTTCTTGTCCGTGATGTTCTTCACGATCGGCAGGAATTGCTTACCCAGCGGCGCGGCGGTCTTGGCGCGGAAGAAATCCGTCACCGAGGTGTCGCCGCCGGTGAGGATGTTCTTGGCGTCGGTCACCGACATGTTCCTTACCGCATCCAGCAGCAGCGGCTTGGCCATCGCCACCGCCGACTCGGCCGCGTGGTTCATCGAAACCTGCAGCTCGTCCAGCTTCTTGCCCTGCCCCGTCATGCGCAGCAGCGGCATCGCCTTGTCGAGGATGCCCGGCAATTCGATCCTGACCTTGTCATTGTTCAGGAAGCCGTTTTGCTTTCCCAGCTCGGCGACGGCAACCGTCGCGCCTTTTTCCAGCGCGGTCTTGACGCCCTTGGTGGCGTCGGTATTGCTCAAGCTTGCCAGCGACAGCGCGAAGGCGGTCGACGCGACAAGCGCCAGCGCGGCGGCGCCGGCGGTATGTGAAAGACGGAAGCGTGTCATGGGCTCTCCTTGGATGGCGGATCGAAAGAATGCGGAAGCGGCGCAGGGTTCATATCATCGCGCACCCGCAGGAATGTGGCAAACCGCGGCAAGCCACTATCGTTGATGCCGCGGAAGCGGTAAGTCACCCACGTGCCGACCGGCGGCGGCGCCATGCGTTGCGCATCGCTCAGGCCGGCGCCGAGGCGGAAGCGCCTGCCATCGGCGCTTTCCACCAGCAGTGCGCCGACGCGTCCCTGGTGTCGCCCCTTGCCAGGCGCATAGCCCGTCACGCGCGCTTCGGCGTCGTCATAGGGTTTCAGCTTCAGCAGGTCGTCGCTGCGTTCGGCGCGATACAGCGAGGCGCCGCGATGCAGCATCAAGCCTTCGCCGCCTTCCTTGACCACCTTGCGCATCTTCGCCTGCAACGTGCGGTCGTCCCGCACCTTCTCCTGCCGGACCGGCTCGACCCACGGCAATCCGAGCTGTGCAATCGTCGCCTGCAATACTGGCAAGCGTACGTCGAAGCTCCCCGCCTGCGCCGGCAGGTCGAACACCATGAAGCGCATGCGGCGCCACGCCGCGTCGTCGGGTTGCTGCGTGCGGACGGTGGAAACCGCATCCGCAAATTTTCCGCGCCCTGCCCACAGTTCGCCATCCATCGGCGTATCCGGCCAGCCGGCGGTAAACCAGGCCGGCGCCATCACGGTCTCGCCGCCGCGCGTGCGCAAGGTTTTGCCATCCCAATAACCGCGCACGCCATCGTATTTTTCGCTGACCCAATAGTCGTCGAGCGCAATGCCGGGATGGTAGACATTGGCCAGCATCACTGGCGAAGACTGCTCCGCTGCGCGCCCCGGAATCAACAGGCAAAGATGCAGCAGCGAAAGCAGCGCGACATAGCGCAGCGTGCGGGCTGCGTGAAGACGGTAAGCGGAGTGGAGCATGCGTTCTTCTCTTTCTTGTTATTGGCGTGCTGCCCGGATCATACAGGCACGGGCGACCGTGATGAAAGCCTTGATGCAAGGCAAGAAAAACGTCGGTGCGCGGCAACATTCTGGACTGTTCTGACAGCGCCTTTCTCCCTTGTCCTACAGACGCTTCGTTTCCTTGCGTTGCATGATAGGCATGTCTTTCTTTTTCAGGCGTGAATCATGGCGACCAGCAGACGCGTGTTGTGGAAGGGGGCGATTTCCTTTGGCCTGGTGCACATCCCGATTGCACTGCATTCCGCGACGTCGGAAAGCGGCCTCAATTTCGACTGGCTGGACAAGCGCACGATGGACCCGGTTGGGTACAAGCGCATCAACAAGAAGACCGGCAAGGAAATCGACAAGGAAAACATCGTCAAGGGCTACGAGTACGAACACGGCAACTACGTGATCCTGTCGCCGGAAGAAATCGCTGCCGCCTATCCGAAGACCACGCAGACGATCGAGATCGAATCCTTCGTGCCAGTCGATTCGATTCCCTTCATGTACCTGGAACGCCCCTATTACATCTCGCCGACCAACCGCGGCGAGAAGGTTTATGCGCTGCTGCGCGAAATCCTGCGCAAGACCGGCAAGGCCGGCATCGCAAAAGTCGTTATCGCGACCAAGCAGCATCTGGCATTGCTGGTGCCTTCGGGCCCGGCGCTGGTGCTGAACCTGATGCGCTGGGGCGACGAGGTGCGCACCTGGGAAGACCTGAGCCTGCCGAAGGAAGGCGCCAAGGCCAGCGGACTGACCGACAAGGAAATGAAAATGGGCGAGCAGCTGGTCGAGGACATGAGCGGCGACTGGAACCCCGAGGAATTCACCGATTCGTTCCGGGAACAGATCCTGCATCTGGTGGAAGAGAAGATCAAGGCCGGCGACACCGCCGCCGTCACGCAGCTGGAAGAAGCGGAACCCGGCGAGACTGCCAAGATCTACGACCTGACCGAGATGCTGCAGCGCAGCCTGAAAGGCGGCAAGTCGCGCAGCGCATCGAATGACGACGATGACGAAGAAGACGCGCCGGCCAGGTCCGCCTCACGTGCGTCGCGCACCGCGTCTTCGTCGCGCGCGGCATCAAGACCGGCAGCGAAATCGGGAACAGAAAGAAAGACCACCGCCAAAGCGGCAGGCAAGACATCGGCAAAAAAAACGCCGGCAAAACACAAAGCCGCGGCCAAGAGCAGCACCGCAGATGACCGCAAGAGCG
>DATMTZ010000205.1:0-7307 GCA_035563975.1 Oxalicibacterium sp.
CGGGCCTGCAGAATGCGCAGGCGACGTGCGCCGAAGTGGCGCGCCTGCTGGGCCTCGATGCGCAGCAGGTGCTGCCGTTTTCCACGGGCGTGATCCTGGAACCGCTGCCGGTGCAGAAGATCGTCGCGGGCCTGCCGGCCGCCGTCGCGAACCTCAAGACCGACAACTGGTTCAACGCGGCCGAAGCCATCATGACGACGGACACCCAGCCGAAAGCGGCATCCGTCACGACTACGATCGACGGCCACACCGTCACGCTGACCGGCATCAGCAAGGGCGCCGGCATGATCAAGCCGAACATGGCGACGATGCTGGGCTATCTCGCCTTCGACGCGAAGGTCGCGCAACCCGTGCTGGACGAACTCGTGAAGTACGCGGCCGACCGCTCGTTCAACAGCATCACGATCGACGGCGACACGTCGACCAACGATTCGTTCATCCTCGTCGCCACGGGCGCCGGCTCGCTCGTCGTCGATTCGACCGACAGCCCGGCCTACGTCGCGCTGCGCGACGCCGTCACCGGCATCTCGCGCCACCTGGCGCAGCAGATCATCCGCGACGGCGAAGGCGCCACCAAGTTCATCACGATCACGGTGGAGCAGGGCCGCGACATGGAAGAGTGCCGCAAGATCGCCTACGCCATCGCCCACTCGCCGCTCGTGAAGACCGCGTTCTTCGCGTCCGACCCGAACCTGGGCCGCATCCTGGCCGCCATCGGCTACGCGGGCGTGGACGATCTCGACACCGCGAAGCTCGACCTGTACCTGGACGACGTCCTCGTCGCCAAGGCCGGCGGCCGCAATCCGGACTACAAGGAAGAAGACGGCCAGCGCGTGATGAAGAAGGCCGAGATCCTCGTGCGCGTGGTGCTCGCGCGCGGGCAGGCGGAGGCCACGGTGTGGACCTGCGACCTGTCGCACGACTACGTCTCGATCAACGCCGACTACCGTTCGTAACGCCTCATGAATCAACTGGAGAACTTCCTGCACCGCAGTATCCCGATCCAGCGTTTCGTGGCTTAGCGCATAGGAGTTGTAATAGCCGATGTAACGATCGAGCCGTGCCATGTTGCCGGCATCGATCAGTCCCATCCAGTCCAGCCAGTCGGACAGCGCGCGCCGCACGCTTTCCACGCCAGCCACGTCGCCATGCACAACCAGGCCATAGGCGCGACCGGCGAGATGCTGCGGATACGGCCAGCCGGCCAGTTCCAGTGCCTTGGCTTTTTCCGCATTCTTGCCAGAGGTGCTGGTCGGGTCCGGGTTGCCGCCGTCCGCGCATACCAGGCGGTCCATCATCAGCTTCAGCGGGCTGCTCGCCTGGTACCAGTAGACCGGCGTCAAAATGATGACGGCATGCGCGGCGACCCATTTTTCATAGATCTCGGCCATCCAGTCATCGACCTGGTTCAGGCCGTGGTTAGGGTAGCAGCTGCAAGGCCAGTGGCAGAGCGGCATGGCGGTCGAGACGCAGGCCTTGCATGGATGGATATGGCGGCCGTATTCGGAGGCGAGCAGGCTCAGGTCGAGCAGGTCGGCTTCGATCTGCTGCGCGTCCAGCACTTCGCGCGCCAGCTGCGTCAGCCGGAACGTCTTCGACATCTCGCCCGGGCAGGTGCCGTCATTGCGCGAGGCGCCGCAGATCAGCAGCACGCGCGGCGGCGTGGACGGGTTCTGCTGTCTGGCCTGCGCTTCCAGCAGCCGTTCGTGCGTGGCGCGCCATTCGACCGACAGGTCATAGTCCGGATCGGCGTAGCCTGGCCCGGCCTTTTCCGTGACCGGCGCCTTGTGCGAATGGAGATAATTGTCCCAGGCGATTGCTTCCAGTTGATCGACCGCTGCCTGCGCGGGACGAAATGCCGGATCGGTATAAGCGTGCAGGAAACGCCGGCGGAATTCCTCTCGGTCCAGCTTGGCGGGGGCTTGCCCGGTGCGCGGCTTCGTCATGATGGTCGTCTCCATGGGGTGGAAAACGACAGACCATATAGTCGAGCGGAAGTTTGCGAGCGGAAGAAGTGTCTTCGTCAGCCGGCTAGTTTTCTTTTCTCTTTCTTTTCGGCATACATTTTCCTGTCGGCTTCGCGATAGGCGGACTGCAAATCCTTTTCCGGGTGGCGCGGTGCCCAGCCGATGGAGCATCGGATCTCGGCTGCCGCCAGATTGTCGCGCAGCCTTGTCACCAGCGCTTCGGCAGCCGCGATGTCGCACTCAACACCGAGCACGCTGAATTCATCACCGCCGATGCGCGCGACGACGTCATTGACGCGAACCGTATCGAGCATGACGCGGCTCGCCTTCACGATCAATGCATCGCCGGCAGGGTGGCCCAGCGTGTCGTTGACGACCTTGAGTTCGTCGAGGTCAATGGAGATCACACAGGCGGGATGACCGTAGCGGCGGCAGCGGTCTTCTTCCTGTTCCAGCAGACGTTCCCAGCCGCGCCGGTTGTACAGCGCGGTCAGGGCATCGCGTTGCGCTTCGGACTCGGCGCGTTCCGCGCGCCGCGTGGCATTGGCGATCGCCAGTTCTGAATGGAGCAGACTGCTCAGCATATCGGCGAGCAATTCGATCAATCGCTGTTCGTGCCGGATTTGTTCGGATTGCGGCGACGGATCGATCGCACACAAGGTGCCGAACAGCGAGCCATCCTCGCGTGTCAGCGGGATGCCGACATAGGCACCGATCGGCAAGGTTTGCGCGATCGGCGCCTCGGTATATGCCGGCACTTCCTCGACGCGCGGCGCCATGCGCGGCCCCAAGCCCTTCACCATGCGGGAACAAAACGAATCGGACCAGCGAAATACCGAACCCGCCTTTACGCCGTAGTGCCGGTCTTCCACTGCCAGCACGATCCAGTCATCGCCTTCGGTCCGGGTCACCATCCACAAGTCGAAGCCGAATTGCTGGCGCAGGAATTCCAGGCAGGCTTTCGTTGCCGAAGTGAAGTCGTGAATCATGCATGTCTCCAGGCGTTTGATGGCATTTCTATTTTTTGTACGCTTGCGTCATGGTATGTGCGGTGCTCGTTGCTGGGCAAGTGCGCCGCGCCACATGCCGAAGCCAAGCAGCACGCAAGCCAGTTGACCGGCGGCCAGCGACAAGGGCGACTGCGACAGCCAGGGCGCGAGCACGCCAGCCACCAGCGCGCCCAGCATCGTCTGCACGAAGGACTGGCAGGCAGCGGAGATGCCGCGTATTGCCGGGAACAGATCAAGCACCAGCAGCGTGATGCCGGGCGCCACCAGCGACATGCCGAAGGTGTAGAAGAACATCGGCAGCACGGACCAAGGCAACGCTGGCGGGAAGAAGGCGTGGTAGCCGACATTGAACGCGCCGGCGCCGAGCAGCAGGCTGAAGCCGAGCATCACCTGCTGCGGAATCGTGATTCTTCCCGCCAGCCGGTTGGATGCCAGCGCGCCGCAGAAGATGCCGCTGACCAGCGGGATGAACTGCCAGCCGAACTGCGCGGGACCAAGGCCGAGAAACTGCACGAGAAACACCGGCGCAGCGGCGACGTACAGGAACATGCCGGCGAAATTGAAGGCAATGGTCCCGGCCTTCAGCTGAAACAGCCGCGAGCGGAACACCTGCTTGTAGCTTGCGTACAGCGAGCGCGGATGGAAGGGGCGCCGTAATGCGGGCGGCAGCGATTCCGGCAGATAGCCCCAGCAGCACAGCAGCAGCGCCAGCGTGTAGACGAACAGCAGCACGAAAATCATGCGCCAGCCGAACAGCTTGACGACCCAGCCGCCGAGTATCGGCGCAATCGCCGGCGCAATCGAAAAGATCATCGTCACCAGCGACAGCAGGCGCGAAGCCTCCGGGCCCGCGTAAAGGTCGCGGATGATCGCCCGTCCGATTACCACGCCGGCGCCGGCGGTCATGCCTTGCAGCACGCGGAACAGCCACAGCGTTTCAACACTGTGCGCGGCCGCGCAGCCGAGCGAGGTCAGCGAAAAGATGCCGAGCGACATCAGAATGATGATGCGGCGCCCGAAGGCATCCGACAGCGCGCCATGCCACAGGATCATCATGGCGAACGAGAACATGTAGGCAGTCAGCGTCTGCTGTACTTCCAGCGGCGTCGCATGCAGCGACGCTTCGATCGCCGGAAAGGCGGGCAGGTAGGTATCGATCGAGAACGGTCCCAGCATCGACAGCGCGGCCAGCATGACGGCCAGCGCGCCGCTGCCTATGGCGGCGAAACGCAAGCTCGACGGTTGCGGAGCGTCCTGCGCTGCGGAATCTTTATGCTGGTCCATTAATTCCTGACATTGCAACATGCAGGCCGGTTCATCGCGATTCTGCGCGAACCATATGCGCAATCCTTGTTCTCAAAGATCATCAGCCAAAACATGGTTCATTATTGCAAGGAAAGGAGCCGTCATGAATGCCGCATTCAAGAAAGGCGATCGCGTGCAATGGAATACCTCGCAGGGCCTGACGACCGGCGTGGTCAAGAAAAAGCTGGACCGGCCGGTGACGATCAAGGGGCATCATGCGGCCGCGTCGGACGACAATCCGGAATACCTCGTCCGGAGCGAAAAGACCGGCGCGGAAGCGGCGCACAAGGCACGCGCGCTGAAGAAGGCGCGCTAGCGTCGGCCTTGTTGCCCCGCCATTGCGATTACTCCTACTCCTTGGGCTTGGCCTGCTCGCGCCGGTTGAAGCCGGCAACCATATCGAAGCGAAACAGCCGGCATTCCAGCGCGCCATTGAAGAAAGGCGTCTTGCGCGATTCTTTCAAGCGCAGCAGCTTCGGCACGCCAAGATCTGCGGTGAACAAGAAAACCTTCCAGCCGGCAAAGCGCTGCTTCAGCGTGGTGCCGAAGGCGCTGAAGAAGGCTTTCGCCATCTCGTCATCCGCGATGGTGCTGTCGCCGCGTACGCCGATGCGCTCGCCGTAGGGCGGATTGGTCAGCAGGATGCCGGGCGTCTCGCTCGGCGCTTTCACTTCCTGCGCCTCGATCTGCTTCAAGGGGACCTCGAACTGGATGCCCGCCTTGTTCAGGTTATGGCGCGTCATCGTCACCATGTCGCCCGAGATGTCGCTGCCGAAGATGGTCGGCTCGGTCGGCAAGGGCTGCAATTTGACGCTGCCCTTGATCGCCTGCCATTCGCCGGCATCGAAGGCGTTGAATTTCTCGAAGGCGAATTCACGGCGATACCCCGGTGGAATGCCGGCCAGCATCTGCGCGGCTTCGGCGAGGATGGTGCCGGAACCGCACATCGGATCGAACAGCGTCATGCCGGGTTTCCAGCCCGCCACGCGCAGCATGCCGGCGGCCAGGTTTTCGCGCAACGGCGCGTCGCCCGTCTCCAGCCGCCAGCCGCGCTTGAACAGCGCTTCGCCGGAGGTGTCGAGATAGACCGTGTAGTTATGCGCATCGAGAAAGCCGACGATGCGCATGTCGGGCGAGCGCGTGTCGACCGACGGCCGCTCACCGCAGATGTCGCGGAAACGGTCGCACACCGCATCCTTGATCTTCAGTGTGGTGAATTCCAGGCTCTTCAGCGGCGACTTGATGGCGGTGACGTCGATACGGATCGTGTGCTGTACGCCGAACCAGTCTTCCCAAGGCTGTGCCAGCGTCAGATCGTAAACATCATTTTCATTTACATACCCGGCGTGCGCCATGCGCAGCAGCACGCGCGACGCAATGCGTGAATGCAGGTTGATGCGATAGGCGTCCTGCAGCGTGCCGGAGCAATGCACGCCGCCCGGCACCTGGTTGTGCACTTTCAGCGTATTGCCCGGCGAGGCGATTTCGCCCAGCTCTTCTGCGAGCGCTGCTTCCAGGCCGCGCGGGCAGGGACAGAAATAGGAATGAATGATAGACATGCGGGGAACCCTTTATCCGTTACTTGTTGCTAAAAAAGCTGCGCCCATGCGCAGCACTATCTGTTCGAATCTGGCAGTGTTCTTTGCCGACTGATACTGCAGGCCTTACCTTGCAAACGCCCGTTCCACGAAATCCAGCCGGTCCTGACCCCAGAAGCCTTCGCCGTCGACGATGTACCAGGGCGAGCCGAATACGCTGGCTGCGATCGCATCGCTGGTGAACTGCTCGTACTCGTTTTGCACGGCGACCGTCTCGGACGATTTCCACAATGCCTGCCCATCGTGCCCCGCTGCATTGGCCAGCGCAATCAGCGTATCGGCATCGGCGATGTTTCTCTCTTCCTCCCAGAAGGCGCGCATCACCGCTTCAGTCAGCGCCAGCGCAGCATCGGTGCCGTGTGCGAACTTGGTCGCAATGATCAGTCTGGCCGATGGATCGCCGGAGGTCGGCGCAAATTTCGGCTGCAGGTTCAGGGGCAGGCCGCGATATTCGCTCCAGCGCTTCAGTTCGATCAGCCGGTACGCCTGGCGTTGCGGCGGGCGCTTTGCCAGCGGCAGGCCGCCGGATACGCCGAACACTTTCGACAAATCGACCGGCTTCAACTCGATACGCACGTCATATTGCTTCGCGAGTGCGACGATGTGCGCGTGGCCCAGATATGCCCACGGCGACTGCGGGGCGAAATAATATTCGCAGATACCGGCCATGATGCGCTCCCAGCTTTTTCAGAACGGTTTGACGACAACCAGAATCACGATCGCCAGCAGCAGGACGACTGGCACTTCATTGAACCAGCGATACCAGCGGTCGCTGCGCCGGTTCTTGCCGAGTTCGAACTTTTTCAGCAGCGAGCCGCAGGCATGGTGATAGCCGATCACCAGCGCCACCAGCACCAGCTTCGCATGCAGCCAGCCGCCGCCGAAGCCGAAGCTCATCAGCCATGCGCCGAACAGCACGGCCGGGACCGCCAGCATCGTCATGAAGCGATACAGGCGCCGCGCCATCGCCAGCAGGCGCGTGATCGACGTGGCATCCGTCTCCATCGCCAGGTTGACGAAAATGCGCGGCAGGTAAAACAGGCCGGCGAACCACGAAACGACGAACACGATATGCAGCGATTTGATCCAGAGCATGAATCATCCGATCGAAAGAAGAATCAGGTGCGCACTTCGCCGTGACCAAACACGACGTACTTCAGCGAGGTCAGTCCTTCCAGTCCGACCGGACCGCGCGCATGCAGCTTGTCGTTCGAGATCCCGATTTCCGCACCGAGGCCGTATTCGAAGCCGTCGGCAAAGCGTGTCGATGCGTTGACCATCACCGACGCAGAGTCGACTTCGCGCAGGAAGCGCATCGCGCGCGTATAGTCTTCTGTCACGATGCTGTCGGTATGCTGCGACGAATAGGTATTGATGTGCGCGATCGCTTCATCGGTATCGGCGACGATCTTCACCGCCAGGATGGG
>DATMTZ010000206.1:0-4544 GCA_035563975.1 Oxalicibacterium sp.
CCTTAGAAAATTTCAACGGCGCCCATATATATTCATATGGAAAATATATCGAAAAAACATTCGATAAACGATTGCGCCCCCGTCATCGAGGCACTAGAATTAGTGCAGATCGCAGTTTCGCCACTAGATGTAGTGGGTTATTGATACTCCCTGATCTTTCCGCCGGTGCGCCGCGCGTTGCGTGCGGTCTGGGCAGAAAACCTGAATCAAGAATCGTGTCGGTATAGCAGGTGTCTATATATAGAGACATTTTGCAAATGCAGTCCATAACAATACTTCGCGAAATCGGCTTCCGGTTTCTTTCTACAAACATGCCGGCCTGGCGCCGGCAACCGTAATCGGAGGAGTCTCATGCACTCATCACAGGAAATCTCGGCCAAGTCGTCGGCCGACATCGGCAACATCGCGCCACTCGCGGTTGCCCCATCGACTCCCAATACCAACGCTGTCGGCTTGAGCAATTACCGCATCATCCGCCGTAACGGCGCGGTCGTCGGTTTTGAACCCACCAAGATCTCGATCGCCGTGACCAAGGCTTTTCTAGCCGTCAACGGCGGCCAGGGCGCCGCGTCTGCGCGTGTGCGTGAACTGGTCGAGCAATTGACCGACAGCGTCGTCAACGCGCTGGTGCGCCGCCAACCGGCCGGCGGCACCTTCCATATTGAAGACGTGCAGGACCAGGTCGAGCTGGCTCTGATGCGTTCCGGCGAGCACGACGTGGCGCGTGCCTATGTGCTGTATCGCGCCAAGCGCATGGAAGAGCGCGCGCAGCAGCAGGCTGCCAAGCCGGCAGCCGCGCAAGAACACCAATTGCACGTTACCGAAAACGGCCAGCGCCGCGTGCTGGATCTGGAAGAAGTGCGCGGCTTGATCAATGCCGCTTGCATTGGCCTGGAAAAACACGTCGATGTGACCGCCATCATCAACGAAACCATCAAGAACCTGTACGATGGCGTGCCGGTCGAGGAATTGCACAAGTCGGCGATCCTGGCTGCCCGCGCCTTGATGGAAAAGGATCCGGCCTACAGCACGGTGACCGCGCGCCTGTTGATGCACACGATCCGCAAGGAAGTGTTCGGCCAGGAAGTCGCGCAAGCCGATGCGCCGGCGCACTACATCGATTACTTCCCGAAATTCATCAAGAAGGGCATCGATGCCGAATTGCTGGATGCCAAACTGGCGCAGTTCGATCTGCAGAAACTCGCAGAGGCACTGAAGCCGGAGCGCGATCTGCAGTTCGGCTATCTGGGTCTGCAGACGCTGTACGACCGCTACTTCCTGCACATCCGCGATATCCGCATCGAAATGCCGCAGGCTTTCTACATGCGCGTGGCGATGGGCCTGGCGCTGAATGAAATCAACCGCGAGGAACGCGCGATCGAGTTCTACAACCTGCTGTCGAGCTTCGACTTCATGAGCTCCACGCCAACCTTGTTCAATTCCGGCACGCAGCGTTCGCAACTGTCGTCCTGCTACCTGACGACGGTGGCCGACGACCTCGACGGCATCTACGAAGCCATCAAGGAAAATGCGCTGCTGGCCAAATATGCCGGCGGCCTGGGCAATGACTGGACGCCGGTGCGTTCGCTCGGTGCGCACATCAAGGGCACCAATGGCCGTTCGCAGGGCGTGGTGCCCTTCCTGAAAGTCGTCAATGATACGGCTGTTGCCGTTAATCAGGGCGGCAAGCGCAAGGGCGCGGTCTGCGCCTACCTGGAAACCTGGCACATGGATATCGAGGAATTCCTCGACCTGCGCAAGAACACCGGCGACGACCGTCGCCGCACGCACGACATGAACACCGCGAACTGGATTCCGGACCTGTTCATGAAGCGCGTGATGGAAAAAGGCGAATGGACGCTGTTCTCGCCATCGGATTGCGAGGACCTGCACGACAAGGTCGGCAAGGCTTTCGAAGAAGCGTATACCGGCTACGAAGCCAAGGCAGCGCGCGGCGAACTGCGCCTGTTCAAGAAAGTGCAGGCGCTGGACCTGTGGCGCAAGATGCTGTCGATGCTGTTTGAAACCGGCCATCCATGGATCACCTTCAAGGATCCGTGCAACATCCGTTCGCCGCAGCAGCACGTCGGCGTCGTCCACAGCTCCAACCTGTGCACCGAGATCACGCTGAACACCAACGATTCCGAAATCGCGGTCTGCAACCTGGGTTCGGTCAACATGCCGGCCCACATGAAGGACGGCAAGCTCGACCACGAGAAACTGCAGCGCACCATCCGCACCGCGATGCGCATGCTCGACAACGTGATCGACATCAACTATTACGCGGTCAAGAAGGCGCGCGATTCCAACCTGCGCCACCGTCCGGTCGGCCTCGGCATCATGGGTTTCCAGGACTGTCTGCACATGATGCGCGTGCCATACGCTTCGGACGAAGCCGTGAAATTTGCCGACAGCTCGATGGAAGCGGTCTGCTACTACGCTTACCTGGCGTCGACCGAGCTGGCCGAAGAGCGCGGCCGTTACAGCTCCTACCGGGGCTCGTTGTGGGATCGCGGCATCCTGCCGCAGGATTCGCTGAAACTGCTGGGCGACGAGCGCGGCGGCTACTTGGAAGTCGACATGTCGGAAACGATGGACTGGCCGGCACTGCGCGCCCGCATCAAGGAACACGGCATGCGCAATTCGAACTGCGTGGCGATCGCGCCGACGGCGACGATCTCCAACATCATCGGCGTCTCCGCCTGTATCGAGCCGACGTACCAGAACCTGTACGTGAAATCGAACCTGTCCGGCGAATTTACCGAGATCAACGAGTACCTGGTGCGCGACCTGAAGTCACGCGGTCTGTGGGATGAAGTGATGATCTCCGACCTCAAGTATTTCGACGGCAGCCTGGCCAAGATCGACCGCATCCCGCAAGACCTGCGCGACATCTACGCGACCGCCTTCGAAGTCGAGCCGAAGTGGCTGGTCGAAGCCGCCTCGCGCCGCCAGAAGTGGATCGATCAGGCGCAGTCGCTGAACATCTACATGGCCGGCGCCTCGGGCAAGAAGCTGGACGAAACCTACAAGCTGGCTTGGCTACGCGGTCTGAAAACGACCTACTATCTGCGCACGATCGGCGCCACGCATACCGAGAAGTCGACCTCGAAAGCCGGCGCGCTGAACGCGGTGGATTCCGGTGCCGGCATGGCGTCGGGCGGTATGCAGTCCGCGCCTGAGGCGGACGGTCCGGCTTGCATGCTGCGTCCGGGCGATCCGGGTTTCGAGGAATGCGAAGCCTGTCAATAAGACGGCGTCCAAGGCCAGAGTAAAAAAGAGCTATTCACCATTGTCGTACCCGCTGAACTTGATGCCGGCATTACTGCCAAATAATAAGTAGACGCATCAGTTCGGCGGTACGAAACGCCACCAGAGGAATTCATCATGCTAAGTTGGGACGACCAAGCCACACCTTCCCAGGCAGCGCCAGCGCTGCAACCGGCGGCGCAACCGCAACGCAACGCGTTCGATCAGGACGTCGCCTTGAATCCGGCACTGGTTACCAAACCAGTTGCTGCCGCAGATACCAGCCGTCGCATGGACGCTGCCGACAAGCGCGTCATCAACGGCCAGACCGACGTCAACCAGTTGGTGCCGTTCAAGTACAAATGGGCCTGGGACAAATACCTGGCCGGCTGCGCCAACCACTGGATGCCGCAGGAAATCAACATGCAGCGCGACATCGAGCTGTGGAAGAATCCGAACGGCCTGACCGAGGACGAGCGCCGCATCGTCAAGCGCAACCTCGGCTTTTTCGTGACCGCCGACTCGCTGGCCGCCAACAATATCGTGCTTGGCACCTACCGCCACATCACGGCGCCGGAATGCCGCCAGTACCTGCTGCGCCAGGCTTTTGAGGAGGCGATCCACACGCACGCCTACCAGTACATCGTCGAGTCGCTCGGTCTGGACGAGGGCGAAATCTTCAACGCCTACAACGAGGTTGCCTCGATTCGTGACAAGGACCAGTTCCTGATTCCCTTCATCGAGACGCTGACCGATCCGGAATTCAAGACCGGCACGCTGGAAAACGACCAGACCCTGCTGCGCTCGCTGATCGTGTTCGCCTGCCTGATGGAAGGCCTGTTCTTCTATGTCGGCTTTGCGCAGATCCTCGCGCTTGGCCGTCAGAACAAGATGATGGGCGCCGCCGAGCAATACCAGTACATCCTGCGCGACGAGTCGATGCACTGCAATTTCGGAATCGATCTGATCAATACGATCAAGATGGAGAACCCGCACTTGTGGACGCCGCAGTTCCGCGACGAGATCAAAGCGTTGTTTTTACGTGCAGTGGAGTTGGAATATCGTTATGCAGAGGATACAATGCCGCGTGGCGTGCTCGGACTGAACGCCCCGATGTTCAAAGGCTACTTGCGCTTCATCGCAAATCGTCGAGCACAACAGATCGGTCTCGAACCGATGTTCGAACAAGAGGAAAATCCTTTCCCTTGGATGAGCGAGATGATCGATCTGAAGAAAGAGCGCAACTTTTTCGAGACTCGCGTTATCGAATACCAGACAGGCGGTGCACTGAACTG
>DATMTZ010000207.1:0-1897 GCA_035563975.1 Oxalicibacterium sp.
GGCCCATGTCGACTCTATGTTGCTCATCAAGGAGAAAGGCATGAACACGATGGAAAAAGAAAAAACGGCAGAAACGCCAGTACGCAAGACGCGCGCGCAACTGGCCACGCCCAGCGACCTGAAGGAAGCAGGCACGCGCGACATCGCGGGCGCGATGAACGGCATTCTGGCCGACGTATTTGCGCTGTATCTGAAGACAAAGAACTTCCACTGGCACATGAGCGGCCCGCATTTCCGCGACTACCATCTGCTGCTGGACGAACAGGCGGTGCAATTGTTTGCAATGGTCGACATGATCGCCGAGCGCATCCGCAAACTCGGTCAGCCGACGCTCAAGTCGATCGGCCATATTGCGCGCAACCAGCGCATCCTCGACAACGACGCCGACTATGTAGAGCCGGGCGACATGCTGGCTGAACTGCAGGAAGACAACAAGGCGCTGGCCTCGCGCCTGCGCGCAGCGCACGACGTATGCGACGACAATCGCGACATCGCCACCGCCAGCCTGATCGAAAACTGGATCGACGAAACCGAACAGCGCACCTGGTTCCTGTTCGAAGCGAACCGCCGCAGCGATTCCACCGGTCATTAAATCGGCAGTTGAAAAAAGCGCGTGCCTCGACACGCGCTTTTTTATTTGTGCATATTCGTGCAATTAGTCGAACTGCTGCTCTGCCCCGGCGCCAAACAACCCTAGCTGCTGTTCCGCACCGCTTTCACCCACGCGGATGCCCACGCCCAGCAGGCGCACCGCGCGGCGCCGCCGCAGAAACCCCGTCTCCAGCAATTTGCGCAACTGCGCGTCATCGATAGCCGAAGCCACGCATTCAACTGTGGTGCGCGAGAAATCGCCGAAGCGAATCTTGACGAACAGCTTGCGCACCAAGCCGCCAGCGCCGGCACGCTGCACGCGCGCGTGCAACTTCGTGATGAGTTCCGGCAGTTCGCGCAGGCAGGCATCGAGATCGGGCAGGTCGCTGGCATAGGTTTCTTCCACGCTGACCGACTTGCGTTCGCGACTCGGGTTGACCGGCCTGTCATCGATGCCGCGGCACAGTTCGTACAGGCGGTCGCCGAACTTGCCGAAATGACGAACAAGATCATTCATCGACCAGCTGCGCAGATCGCCGCAGGTTTCCACGCCGAGCTGATTCAGGCGTGCGGCCGTTACCTTGCCGACGCCGAACAGCTTGGACACCGGCAGCGCGGCGACGAAGGCATCCACCTGCTGCGGCTTGACCACGAACTGGCCGTTCGGCTTGTTCCAGTCGCTGGCGATCTTGGCGATGAACTTGTTGGGCGCGATGCCGGCGGAAGCAGTAATGCCGACCGTCACCGCAATCCGCTCGCGGATCTGCTGCGCGATCGCGGTGGCGCTGCCGTGCAGCGACGACGCATCGGTGACATCGAGATAGGCTTCGTCCAGCGACAGCGGTTCGACCAGCTCGGTGTAATCGCGATAGATGGCCAACACCTGGCGCGACGCGATGCGGTATTTCTCCATTGCCGGCGGCAGCACCACCAGATCGGGACAGCGACGCAGCGCCTGCGCAGTCGACATCGCGGAATGTATGCCATAGCGGCGCGCCTCGTAATTGCAGGTCGCCACCACGCCGCGCTGCTCCGGCCGGCCGCCGACCGCTAGCGGGCGCTCGCGCAGCGCGGGATCGTCGCGCATTTCGACTGCCGCGTAAAAGCAGTCGCAATCGCAATGAATGATTTTTCTGGGAACCGCAGCCACTGCACGAACCGGTAGGAAGATCGCGCTATTTTACCGGTGCAGGCTGTCGGATTCTGTCAGGATGGGAAGAAGGCGGACACGTCGATGCGTGTCCGCCGCGCCGCGATCAGCGGCCGGTTTCCTTCAGCTCTTCCTTGCGTGTTTCTCGCGCCTCAC
>DATMTZ010000208.1:0-2628 GCA_035563975.1 Oxalicibacterium sp.
TTCATGCGCGCCAGATCCTTGCCCTTGTGCCACGGCGATTCGTGGTACTGGATCATCTTGCCGGGCAGGTCGCGATACACGCCGCCGGGACGGTAATAGGTCGCGTGCATCCGCGTGCCCGACACCGCCTCGTAGCAATCCATCAGGTCTTCGCGTTCGCGGAATGCGTACAGGAACACAGCCATCGCACCGACGTCCAGCGCGTGCGCGCCCAGCCACATCAGGTGGTTCAGAATACGGGTGATCTCGTCGAACATCACGCGGATGTATTGCGCGCGCAGCGGCACGTCGATACCGAGGAGTTTTTCGATCGCCAGCACATAGCCGTGCTCGTTGCACATCATCGACACATAGTCGAGACGATCCATGTAAGGCACGGACTGCAGATAGGTCTTCTGCTCGGCCAGCTTCTCGGTCGCGCGGTGCAGCAGGCCGATGTGCGGGTCGGCACGCTGGATGACTTCGCCGTCCAGTTCCAGCACCAGACGCAGCACGCCGTGCGCTGCCGGGTGCTGCGGACCAAAGTTCAGGGTGTAATTCTTGATCTCAGCCATTATTTCATCCCGTATTGTTCTTCGCGGATCACGCGCGGCACGATTTCACGCGGCTCGATCGTGACGGGTTGATAGATCACGCGCTTCTGTTCGGGGTCGTAACGCATTTCGACGTAGCCGGAAACCGGGAAATCCTTGCGGAACGGATGGCCGATGAAGCCATAGTCGGTGAGGATGCGGCGCAGGTCGTTGTGACCTTCGAACAGGATGCCGTAGAAGTCGAACGCTTCGCGCTCGTACCAGTTGGCACCCGTCCACGTATCGGTAACCGAAGCCACGACCGGCATTTCGTCGTCCGGCGCGAAAACGCGCACACGCACGCGCCAGTTGTGCTCGACCGACAGCAGATGGGATACGACCGCGAAACGCGGACCTTCCCATACGCCGTCTCCATAAGTTGAATAGTCGACACCGCACAGGTCGATCAGCTCGTCGAAACGCAGATCGGCATGATCACGTAAAACGCGCATGGCCGACGCATAGTCGGCCGCTTTGACAACGATGGTGATTTCGCCGAGGGCGGAAGTCAGACTTTGGAGCTGAGCGCCCAGCGCGTTGCGCAGGCCGGCTTCGAGAAGTTCAAGTTTGGTAGACATGGAATGGACCGACCTTTAGCGCGCAATCGTGTTGGTGCGGCGGATCTTGTTCTGCAATTGCATCACACCGTAGAGCAGCGCTTCAGCGGTCGGAGGACAACCAGGAACATAAACGTCGACAGGGACAATGCGATCGCAACCGCGCACGACCGAATAGGAATAGTGGTAGTAGCCGCCGCCGTTGGCGCAGGTGCCCATCGAGATCACCCAGCGCGGCTCGGCCATCTGGTCGTAGACCTTGCGCAACGCCGGCGCCATCTTGTTGCACAGCGTGCCGGCCACGATCATCACGTCGGACTGACGAGGCGACGGACGGAACACCACGCCGAAACGGTCGAGGTCGTAACGCGACGCGCCCGCATGCATCATCTCGACCGCACAGCATGCCAGACCGAAGGTCATCGGCCACATCGAGCCGGTACGGGTCCAGTTGATCAGTTTGTCAGCCGTGGTGGTGACAAAGCCTTCATTCAATACGCCTTCAATTGCCATGACTTACTCCCAATCCAGCGCGCCTTTTTTCCACTCGAACACCAAGCCAACCGTCAGTACGCCGAGGAAAATCATCATTGACCAAAAACCAAGCATGCCGATCTCGCGCATTGCCACTGCCCACGGCACCAGAAACGCGACTTCAAGATCGAACAGGATAAAAAGAATGGCGACGAGGTAGTAGCGCACATCGAACTTCATGCGCGCATCTTCAAATGCCTCGAAGCCGCATTCGTATGGGGAGAGCTTTTCAACGTCCGGCTTGTGCGGCGCGAGCACACGACCGAGAACCTGAGGAACAACGCCGACACCTATGCCGACCAGGATGAAAAGCAGAACGGGGAAGTAATTTTCGAGGTTCACGTTAGCCAAGTATTGTTGAGCGCTTAATCGACTTGAAACATCCGTCAAATCAAGCAAGCATTGCGTCGATAACAAGCCAGCTCGGCGTGGCGCCTTGCTGGCCTTGAAACTCTGTTGGTGCCGACGGCGAGACTCGAACTCGCACAGCTTGCGCCACTACCCCCTCAAGATAGCGTGTCTACCAATTTCACCACGTCGGCAAGACTTCTATTTTAACCCGCCTTAACACTTTGTTTCAATGCGTAATTGCAATGAAACAAGCATGCGAGATGCATTATTTCGGAATCTCGCTCGACTTGTCGGCGTGATTCGGCGATGCGGGCGCGGTGGAGGTCGCCGGCGCCGGCGCAGCACCAGGAACGGAAGACACCGGAGCGTTTTGCATCACACCGCCATTGCCGCTCGATACCGAACGATTCGCAGTGAATGCGAGACCGAGGGTCGCCGCGAAGAAAATCGCTGCGGCAATACCGGTCGCTTTCGACAAAAAGTTGGAAGAGCCGCTGGCGCCGAACAGGCTGCCCGAGGCGCCGGAGCCGAACGCCGCGCCCATATCGGCGCCCTTGCCGTGCTGAACCAGGATCAGGCCGATCAGCCCAATGGCCGTCAGAACCTGGACAGAT
>DATMTZ010000209.1:0-2938 GCA_035563975.1 Oxalicibacterium sp.
CATGACACATCTTCCCGTCATTCCCGCGACATTCTCAGCAATATCCTTTAAAGCGGTATCCGGAAGGACTATCCCCACCCGGCAGACGATTGAAAGCTATTCGTTTTCAGTCTTCCTTACCCAATTCGATGAAATCGCGAAGAGCTGTCAGCACCAGTTCCGCTTGCTCGATGGGCGCGAAGTGACCGCTGCCGGCGATTGCTTTCCCGCGAATATTGCGCAAGCCGCCTTCGCCGAATCCCTTCAGATAGGCGTCCATATCGCCTTTCTCGCACTCACCGCGGAGATAGAGAACCGGCGTTTCCACCGGATTTCCCTTCACCTGCAGATTGTCGCGCTCGTCCTGCGGGAAACAGCGATACCAGTCGAAACCGGTTTGAAGCGCTTGCGGCCTCTCGTAAGCCGCAACGAATTGTCTTCTGGCTTGCGCGTCCACTGCGGCAGGGCTGGCGCCGAGGGCGTCGTAAAAGTAGCCGAAGTATTCGCTCTGCCGGCCGAGCACCAGCTTTTCAGGCAACCCTGCAATCGCATGAAAGGCGAAATGCCAAATGGCCGGATTGCGCCGGACTTCATCCCAGGGATCAACGCCCGGAACGGCCGTGTTCATGAGGACCGCTCTCGCCAGTTCACCCGGATAGACGTGCAGGTAGGCGTAGACGATCATGCCGCCGCAGTCGTGCCCGACCAGCGTCACATCGCGCAGGCCCAGTTGCCGGATCAGCCCATGCACGCACTGCGCCAGCGACCGCTTGTCATTCGCCCGCATCGGCACATTCGAAGCGCCAATTCCTGGCAAGTCCAGCGCGCAGACATGCGCATGCCGGGCCAATGACAGCATGATGCGTTCGAACACCGTCCAGTCTTCCGGCCAGCCGTGCACGAACACGACGGCGGGTTGGCCAGGCACGCCGCCTTCGACCACATGGACGGCAAGGCCTTCGCCTGTATCGACCTGGCTATGGCGCAAGCAGTTTGGCGATTCGATCTCTTGACGCATGCCTGACCCCGCAATGAAAAAGAGCTGTCCGGTTTGACACCGGGCAGCTCTTTTTATCCCTGGATCACGGCATGCCTGCCCGCAAGCGCGGCAGATTTCAGTGTCTAGCTGAAAGCGAACAACAGCAGAGTCAGCAATCCGCCGCCGATCAGGCCGGCGCCGAAATAGATGGCCACGCTCAGCAACATGTTGGTGCGGCGCTGCTCCTGCAGCACGAGCTTCAGCAATGCGTCGCTGTCCCGCTCCGCCTCGGCGGCTTTTGCCAGCGCCTGATGCGCCAGGCGCGGAAATTCCGGCAGCAGTTTGCTGTAGCGCGGCGCCTCAGCCTTGAAACGCTCCCACAGGCCGTGCAAGCCGACCTGATCCTTCATCCAGTTTTCCAGGTAGGGCTTGGCGGTCTTCCACAGGTCGAGCTCGGGATCGAGCTGGCGGCCCAGGCCTTCCACATTCAGCAGGGTCTTCTGCAGCAGCACCAGCTGCGGCTGGACCTCGACATTGAAGCGGCGCGAAGTCTGGAACAGGCGCAACAGCACCTGGCCGAACGAGATTTCGGACAGCGGCCGGTCGAAGATCGGTTCGCAGCAGGCGCGCACCGCGGATTCCAGCTCGTCGGTGCGCGTATCTTTCGGCGCCCAGCCCGATTCGACGTGCGCTTCGGCCACGCGCTTGTAGTCGCGGCGGAAGAAGGCGAGGAAATTCTGCGCCAGGTAATCCTTGTCGAAATCGGTCAGCGTGCCGACGATGCCGAAATCCAGCGCAACATAACGGCCGAAGGTCGCCGGATCGGTCGAGACCAGGATATTCCCGGGATGCATGTCGGCGTGGAAGAAGCCGTCGCGGAACACCTGCGTGAAAAAGATTTCGACGCCGTCCCGCGCCAGTTTTTTCAGGTCGACGCCGGCCGCAATCAGGCGCTCGGTCTGCGATATCGGAATGCCGTTCATGCGCTCCATCGTGATGACGGACGTCGAGCAGTAATCCCAGAACATCTCCGGCACGACAAGCAGCGTGGAATTCTGGAAGTTGCGGCGCAGCTGGCTGCCGTTCGCCGCTTCGCGCATCAGGTCCAGCTCGTCATGCAGATACTTGTCGAACTCAGCGACGACTTCGCGCGGCTTTAGCCGCTTGCCGTCCGCCCACCAGCGCTCGACGCGGGCGGCGACGATATGCATCAGCGCGATATCCTCATCGATCGATTTGTGCACGCCGGGCCGCAAGACCTTGATCGCGACATCGCGGCCGTTTTTCAGCCGCGCGAAATGCACCTGCGCGATCGACGCAGAGGCGACCGGCTCACGTTCGAATTCATCGAACAGCGCATCGGGATGCGCGCCCAGCGCCTTGACGATCTGCGCGATCGCGACCTCGCTCGGGAACGGCGGCACACGGTCCTGCAGGCGCGCCAGTTCGTCGGCGATATCCATCGGCAGCAGGTCGCGCCGCGTGGACAGCACCTGGCCGAACTTGACGAAGATCGGCCCCAGGTCTTCCAGCGCGCGCCGCAGCCGTTCGCCGCGCGGCGCACTGATGTCGCGCCAGAACAGCAGGCGGTTCAGCAAGCGCGTGGTGCGCGGGATCGGCAGGCCGGACATCGCGATGTCGTCCAGCCCGTAGCGAATGGCGACGCGCGCGATCTTCAAAACCCGTAAAAAGCGGAAGGCGCTTCTCATTGCTTGCCGCCCTTCATGCCGTTCAATTTCTGAATACGCTTTTCAAGGCGCGCGACATCGTCGCGCAGCCGGGTCACATCGTCGGTGAAAGCTGCAATGGCTTGCGGGCGCATCAGCATCGGGTTCTCTTCCAGAAAATATTCAGCGAGATTTTCGGTGACCGAACGGTGCAGCGACTTCGCCGATTGCACCGCGGCGCGCGCGCCGCCGGCCAGACGCGCAGCGGCAATGTCGCCGACGATCCGGCTCAGGTCGTCCTCGGCTTCCCAGC
>DATMTZ010000210.1:0-7562 GCA_035563975.1 Oxalicibacterium sp.
GCGGTGTGTGCGTCGGCGGCGCGTACATCGACGCGTACATGATCGCCGGTCAAGCGCACCGTCGCCTGCACCGCGCCCAGCGTGGGCAAGGAAAAACGCACGCTGCTTTGCCACGATTGTGCGGAAGCATCCTGCCCCTGCCGGCCGCGCGGCGTGTCGTCGGCAACTTCCCATTCGAACGGTTGCCCTGCAAACAGCTCGCCTTGCCACAGCACGCGGCGTTGTTCGAGTGCGTCGAGTTGCAGGCTGACCAGTTTGGCGCCTTCTGCATTCAGTGTGGTGTCTGGCCGTAATGGGGCGTCGCTGCCATCCTGCGCGATCAGCAGCTTGCCTTTCAATTCGTGCAGGATATCGCTGGGTGCGCGTTCACCGTTCGCCGCCTCCTTTGCAGCGACGGCCAGCTTGCGCAGCAGGTCGGCCGGCAAGGGCAGGACTTGCGGCGGCGCGCCCAAGGTCGCAGGCTGTTCCGGTTTGGCGGATCCGGCTTGCGTCGGCGATTGTTCAGCCGGCAAAGGAAGAAGCAGTTTCGCGGGCGGTTCCTTGAGCAGCTCGGCCAGCGAGCGGGTGCCGTTGGCCCATTGGGCGACATGTGATTCGTAGAAAAGCCCGCTGAAACTGAACGCATGCTGCAAGGCACTGGCGATATGGGCACCTGGCGCGCCTGGCGCGGCGAGCAGGGGAACCTTGCCGGCTATTGCGGCGGGTGGTGCGCCGTCTTGCTGAGCGAGTTGCAGCAGATTGGCAATCAGGCGGCCGGCCTGGCTGAACGAGGCGACGGCACCGCTATCCGCTTTGCCGAGCAGGAAGGTCGGGCGCGGTTCGGTCGCGAGCAGCGTCAGATCAATTACGTCGCCGGCCTTGGTGCCGGCTGGCAGTTTCATGCCCGCAACGGCATCGTCGATCTTGACGAGATAGGAACCATCCACCAGACGCGACAGCACCTGCGCCTGGAATTCCTTGCCGAGTGCGAGCTGGCTCAGGCGGTCGAAGGCATCCTGTCTGCCGTCTCCCACCGGTGCCGGCGGGGTGGTGGCCTCGATCAGGAGGACGGGCCGCGCGCCAGTGATGTCGGCCCGCTGCAGCATGGATTATGACGCCTGCGCGGCGCCGTAAGCGTTGTTCAGTTTGCGTTCGGTGCCGGTGCTGTTGATCAGTTTGGCCAGATGCGCCATCCATGGCTCCGTGAGATTGCGGATTTCGCGATCGTCAGAGAGGATTTTCTGGATGATCTGCACCTTGCGTTCACGTGCCAGGCCGGTGAGCGGCGCAGGGCCGTCGGAGGCTTTCAAAATCTTGACCTGATCGGCACAGCGCGTCTCCAGCGTCGCCAGGCGATCCCAATCGCCGACGCGGGCTGCGGCCAGCATCTGGTCGGTAATCGTCGCCACCTTTTCGTACAGGCCAATCATCTCTTGTTCGTTCATCGTTCAGGCTTTCATTAAACGTGGCATGTTGGAACCGAGGGCGTCATACGCACCTGCAATGGGGGATGTCGTTTCGACCGAGACATCCTGCCGCGTTGGCACCCCTGGCGTGATGTTGTCCCACGCATCCTTGATATCGGCTAGCAGCACCTGGACTTCCTGGATCAGTTCAGCCTGATTGTTCAGGTTGGCCAGCAACAGCCGGTTGCTCATGTAACCGTAAAGCGCGTCGAGATTGAGGGCGATATCGCCACCAACGGATTTGTCCAGGCTAGCCCGCAATCCGTTCTCGATGATCATGATGGCCTTCGAAATCGCCTTGCCCTTTTCGGCGATCTCGCCTCTTTCCATATGCTGCAGGGCACCGACAAGCGCAATTTGCGCACCTTCGAACAGCATGACGATCAGTTTGTGCGGCGTGGCGGCGACAACACCGGTTTCCATGCCGACTTTGGCATAGGCCTGTGCGCCGCTTTGCATTGATCCGAACATGAAATCTCCTCTTAGCTAGACGTCGAATTGGCACTGATCTGGGCCAATTGCTGCGTCAGAAATTGTTGCGTTGAACTCATGCTGCTGATTGCGACATCCAGTGCAGTGAACTGTGCGCGGTAATTCTTTTCGATTTGCGCAAGACGCACGTTCAAGGCATCTCGCTGGTCATCGATATTTTTAATGCTGCTGTTGATGCTGGTAGTGTTCGCAGATAGCAAACCTTTATCGCCGATGAAGCTGTCGACCAGCTTGTTCAGGCGATCGGCGTAGCCTTGAGAGAAATCGATCCGGCCCCGCGCGCCCAGCGCACCGCCGAGCACCTCGATTTTCAGCCCTTGCGCATCCGATCCCGTCGGCGCTGTAAGGATCTGGCCGGAACCGGTGGCCGCGACGCCGCCGATCGTTCCTTCGACATCCACGCCATCGGTACCGCTTGTTACGCTGCCGAACAGTGTGGAAGCACTGGTGCCGGAACTCGATTGAACGGAAATGTTGGAGGCCGAACCATAGCGGTCCGAGACGAGTTGCAGCCCGCCATTGCTGTCGATCTTGGCAGTCACGGCAACACCGGCGCTGGAGATTTTCGAGGTGCCGTTGATGGCGGATTGCACCATCGACGCAAGCTGCGATGCGGTGTAGCTTCCTGCGGTGAGGGAGACGTTGGCACTGATGCCGTCTATCTTCACATCGAGCGTCGTATCGGCGGCAATCGTGATGGGGCCGCCAGTCAGGTCGACATCGCCGGCCATCGTGGCCTGTGTCGCCAGCTTGGTGATGTTAATGTCGTAGCTGCCCGCTTTTGTTGCCGTGCCGGAGCTGGTGAAATTGATCAGGCTGTCCGTAGGTTTCCCCACTGTCGCGAACAGACCTGCGATATCGTTGAAATTGTTTTTCAGCGCCTTGCCAAGCTTGTCGGAGTCAACGGTCATGTTGCCGTCTTTATCGAAGCCGACGCCGATCTGCGGCAAATTCATATTGCTGTTGCTCAAACCGGCCAGGGACGAGGTCAAGGTATTGCGAATCTGGTCTTGAATGGTGCGCACAGACGATTCGCCGAACAGCGCGGCGCCGGTGCCAGGATCGCCTGCTTTGGTTGCCGGCGTGTACGCGGTCAGCTTCTGCAACGTGGCATTCAGATCGTTATAGGCTTTGGCAAACGCATTCACGCTATTTTGAACAGCGCTGGTGTCTTGCGTCACGGTCATCGATGTCGAGCCGATTTTCTTGATGTTCAGCGTGACGCCCTGAATCGCCTCTTCCACCGTGGTGGTTGCTGCGGTAATGGCAGTGCCGTTTACATTCAATAAAGTATTTTGCCCGGCGCTGCTTTGCGTCAGATTCTGCGTGCCGGCCGGATCATATCCGAGCAAACTCTGCAAAGCAGGATCACCATCAACGGTAATCTTCATGCTCGACTTTTCGCCGGTTTCCTTGGAAGTCAACACCAGACGGGCAGGCATATCGCTACCGTCCGAAATGATCGATGCGGTAACGCCTATGTCGGCCGCGTTGATCGCATCGCTGATGCCTTGCAACGAGTTGTTGGAGCTGTCGATCGTGACGGAGCCGGTTTCCTGCTCGGCATCCTGGGTAAAGCTTGCGCCCGTGTAGATGCCGTTCGTCAGCGTACCGCCGCTGATTTTTCCAAACTGAAATGAGATGGTCGTGCTTGCGCCGCTGCCGATCGTCGCACTTTTGCTGGCCTGGCCGCTGGTGGTGATGGTCTGCGCTTGCGCAAGCTGCGTGACGTTGATCTGATAGCTGCCCGTCAGCGCCTTGCTCGCCAGGCTTGCCGTGAAAATGTCGTCGTCGCCGATGTTGCTGGACAAGGACTGAAACGTGGATGCCTTGCCAAGATTGGCCATCGTGCTCTGAAACTGGCTCAAGGCACTGCTGAGATTGCCATATCCTGAAAGCTTGGCTTGATAGCTCGCTTCTTTTTGTGCCAGCAGGGTCAGCGGCTGGCTTTCGGCCGTCATCAATTTCGAGACGATATCGTCGATCGGAAGATTGGAGCCGATGCCCGGTGATGAGATGCCCACGTGCTTCTCCTGCTATGCGAAGACCATACTATAAAAGGCCGCCTGGGGCGGCAAGCCGCAGGTAAGAGGCCAAAATACCTCTTTGTTTGCCGAACAAGTCAGGCTTTTTGCCTGACCAGCAAACCTTGTAACTTGTCCAATGCCTTGGAAATTTCGAGCGCTTCGGCCGATGGCATCTGGCGAATCACTTCCTTCGTCTGCTGATCCAGCACCTTGACGACTGTCCGGTTGCTGTCAGGATCGACAGTAAATTCCAGATTTGGAGACAAATCCTGCAAGGCCTTGTTGATGCTCTGTAATGCAGTCGCAAGCTGGCTGGCCGTTGTTACAGCGTCCGTTGGCTGTACCGGATTCGAGGTGAGCACCGGCGCAGCCTGCCCCTTGAACGCAGGCGCGACGGTAGCTGCACCAGCCGCGACAGGCTGTGCGCCAGACTTGTTATTGATGCTGTTTATTTGGCCAATATCCATCATGCCCTCCATCGTGACAAATCCCCGGCTACCTTATGCAGCCGGGGATTGTCTTGTTACGCGCTAGCTGCTTGATTAGCCGCGGAGCAGAGCGAGCACGCCGTTAGGCAGCGAGTTCGCTTGCGCCAGCATTGCAGTGCCAGCTTGTTGCAGGATCTGACCGCGGGTCAGGTTAGCCGTTTCCGAAGCGAAGTCTGCATCCAGGATACGGCTGCGTGCTGCGCTCAGGTTTTCGCTGGTGGTGCTCAGCGAGGAAACAACCTGCGTGAAGCGGTTTTGCAGAGCACCCAGCGAGGCGCGCGACGAGCTCAGGTTGGCCAGAGCGGAGTCGATCACTTGCAGCGCATCGTTTGCACCGGAAGGGATGCCGTTGGTAATCGTCGTGATATCGATCGAAGCAACGGAGTTGAGCTGGCTGCTCAGGGTTGCTGCACCTGCGCCGGTGATAATGCCTACCGCACTTTGCGAAGCAGTGAACGCCGTTGGCGAGTTAAAGCTCACTTTGCCGCCGACTGTGGTCGAGTCCAGTGCCGTACCAGTTGCGCCGTCGCCGATCGCGAGCGTCACCGCCGTGCCAGTACCGCCATCGGTGGTTGGCGAGCCGGCAACCTGGACGGTGCCCGTCGAGCTTTGACCGTTTGCCACCTTGATGTCATAGCCCTGCGACTGGGTCAAAGCGATCTTGCCGTTGGTCAGGTCCGCGACAGCAGAAATGCCCGTGGTGCCGGTTTGATCGTTGATTGCTTTAGCCAGTGCGCTGACGTCCGTCGCGGAAGCCAGTGTCGCGCTAACAGTAACCGGGTTAGCAGCGCCAGCCGAAGTAGGCGCGCCTTGCAACGTGAGGGATACGGTGCCAGCGGTGAAGTTCGACAGCGTTGCTTTCGTCAGTGCCGAAGCCGTTACGTTGGTCGCGCCGGACGATGCATTGACTTGGTCAGCAATCGATTTAGCCGAAGCACCTGCAGCGATGGTCAGCGCGCCACTCGACGCACCATTGCCCTGGATGGTCAGGGTGCCGGCGGCAACGTTGTTGTTGCCGAAAGCTGCCGCTGCCGTGGTGGCATTAACCATCGTACCGCCAGAAGCCGTTGCCAGCGTGTTGTTGCCGATAGCCGAAGCTTGTGCGCTGCCGATCGAGAAATTGATGGTTTGGTTGGCATTTGCGCCGACCTGGAACTGTGCGTTGCTCAGGGAGCCGTCCAGGATGTTCTGGCCGTTGAACTGGGTCGTGTTGGCGATACGGTTCAATTCCTGTTGCAGCTGGCTGACTTCTTCCTGCAGCGAAGCGCGGTCAGAAGCGGAGTTCGTGCCGTTGGCCGATTGCACGGCCAGGGTACGCATACGTTGCAGCAGATCGGTTGCCGTACCCAGGCCGCCTTCAGCGGTCTGTGCCAGCGAGATACCGTCGTTGGCGTTACGTGCGGCTTGATCCAGGCCGTTGATCTGGCTCGTCATACGATCGGAAATCGCCAGGCCTGCAGCGTCGTCTTTCGCGCTGTTGATGCGCAGACCGGAAGACAGGCGTTGGATCGAGGTTGCGAGCGACGACTGGGACATCGTCAGATTGCGTTGTGCATTCAGCGACGATACGTTGGTATTAATAACTGCTGGCATGATGATTCTCCTGTGTAGTCCGATTGGGCTCTGACTGTCGCACTTTCAACGTTGGTTTGTCCCGGTGATTGAAGACATTCGCAGCGCCGTTAGAGGTTTTATCGGACGGTTCCGAAAAAAGTTTAGTCCCTGGTTGAAACTAAATTTTTTTCGGTCTCGCCTTATAAACAACAGCCAGATAGCCACTTTGTCGGTTGCCTTGCGGAAAATCTTTAAGCTTTTTAGGGAAATTTAAGTTAAATAAAAGTCGATTTTCGGCCTCAACTTTTGTCGATTTCTGCCGATTGGGTGGCTTGCCTAAATGTCTATTTTAGTAAGGCGATAGGAGCGCAGTGCCTAGGTGGGGATTTCTGAGCTCTGCCGCAGAATAGGGCAGGAGGCCTTGCAGCTGCCGGTTGGACATGACAAATAAAGCAATCGGAGCGCCAGGCTCCGATGTCGGGGTTGCTAGCGTGAGCGGAAGATCAAGCAGCCACTACCCGGTTCTTGCCGCTTTCCTTGGCCTGGTACAGCGCGGTATCGGCGCGCTTGATCAGCGAAGCCTGATCCTCGCCGTCGCCGAGCAGGGCAACGCCGGCGCTGAAGGTCATCAGCAGGCGCGTGTGATTGTGCATGAAGATCTGCTTCGTCAGTTCGCGCTGGACGCGGACGATGGTTTGCACGGCCGCATCTTGTTCCGTGTCCGGTAACACGATCAGAAACTCCTCGCCGCCGAAGCGGGCAATGACATCCATTGTGCGCAGGGTATCCTTGATCACGCGCACTAGATGAATCAGCGCCTCGTCGCCGGCGGTGTGGCCGTAGCGATCGTTGATTTTCTTGAAATCGTCGAGATCGAGCATCGCGATGCACAACGGCGACTTGCGGCGCGCGGCGCGCGCGATCTCGCGCTCCAGCACGTCTTCCAGGCCGCGGCGATTGAGGCTGCCGGTCAACTGGTCTTCCCGCACCAGCTCGCTCATCTGTTCCAGCTTGGCTTCGAGGCTGTGGATGCGCGCCTCTGCGTCTTCCACGTCTTTGCGTGCAGCCAGGATGGCATCGCGCGAGCGCAGCGCCTCGCTTTGCGCGATGCGCGTTTCCTTCATCAGCTCTTCGAGGATCTTGCCCAGCTTGCCGGCATCCTTGACGTGTGCGATCTGTTTTGAATAGCTATCGATTTTCTTTTGATAGTTGTCGGTGGTCGCTGCGATTTCACCGAGATTCTCAATGAAGGTCATCATCATGTTCTTGACTGTAACTTTGGCTTGGACCAGGCTGTGCTTCAGCGCGCCTTGCTTGTAGATCACATCCTTGAGGCTGCGCATGACTTCGCGCAGGGCGACGTCGTTGATGGGGCCTTCGAGAAGATTACGTACCGCTTCCACCTGCCCGTGTATCCACGCATCTTCATCGAGCAGGTTGGAGACGTTTTCAAGCAGCAGCTTGAACAGGCGCAGCAGCAGTTCATGCTGTTCCGCCAGGTCGCCGCTTTTCAGTTCGATCTTGAAGCACAGTTGCTTCAGCCGACTGGAAATATT
>DATMTZ010000211.1:0-1615 GCA_035563975.1 Oxalicibacterium sp.
CCGCGGCGCTGCTGCAGCAAATTCCGCTGGGCCGCCTTGGTGCGCCGGAGGATATCGCGGCTGCCGTCAATTTCCTCGCATCGCCGCAGGCAGGCTATATCACTGGCACCACGCTGCACGTCAATGGCGGCATGTACGTCAATTAAGTAGGAAGTTAGGGGCTTTTAACTTGCGTTTTCTCTTTCTTGGAGGCAAAAGTTAAAAGTGAATTATCGGTGCGCAAACCTGCTAAAATGCGCGCACTTTCTGTAATCACTCATTGGAGTCAAACATGTCGGATATCGAACAACGCGTTAAGAAAATCGTCGCAGAACAGCTGGGCGTCGCAGAAGCGGACATCAAAACCGAGTCGTCGTTCGTTGACGATCTGGGCGCTGATTCGCTCGACACCGTTGAACTGGTGATGGCGCTCGAAGACGAGTTCGAAATGGAAATCCCTGACGAACAGGCAGAAAAGATCACGACGGTGCAACAGGCGATCGATTACGCCAAGGCACACGTCAAAGCCTAAGCTTGCTTGAACGACTCTAGGAGAACTGCTTGAGCCGCTCGAGTAAACGTCGCGTTGTCGTCACCGGTCTTGGTTGTGTTTCTCCTGTAGGCAACACGCTTGCCGATACCTGGGACGCGATCGTGGCCGGCAAATCCGGCATCGCCACCATTACCAAGTTTGATGCGACTCCCTTCAGCACGCATTTCGCCGGAGAAGTCAAAAACTTCAATATCGAGGATTACATCTCCGGTAAAGAAGCGCGTCACATGGATACCTTCATCCACTATGGCATTGCTGCCGGTATGCAGGCAATGCGCGATAGCGGACTCGAAGTCACCGAACAGAATGCCGAACGCATCGGCGTGCTGGTCGGTTCCGGCATCGGCGGTCTGCCGCTGATCGAGGAAACCCATGCCGAATTGACCAATCGCGGCCCGCGCCGCATCAGTCCGTTCTTCGTGCCGGCTTCCATCATCAACATGATTTCCGGCCACCTGTCGATCCAGTATGGATTGAAGGGGCCGAACCTGGCGATCGTCACCGCCTGCACGACCGGTCTGCATTCGATCGGTGCAGCTGGCCGCATGATCGAATACGGCGATGCGGATGTCATGATTGCCGGTGGTGCGGAATCGACGATCTCGCCACTGGGCCTGGGCGGTTTCGCTTCGGCTCGCGCGCTGTCTTCCCGCAATGACGACCCGGCAACGGCATCGCGTCCGTGGGACAAGGACCGTGACGGCTTCGTGTTGGGTGAGGGCGCCGGCGTGATGGTGCTGGAAGAATACGAACATGCCAAGGCGCGCGGCGCAAAGATTTACGCTGAGCTGGTCGGTTTTGGCATGAGCGGCGACGCCTACCATATCACCGCACCGAACATGGACGGCCCGCGCCGCAGCATGAGCAATGCGCTGAAGAATGCGGAAATCAATCCGGACCAGGTGCAGTACCTGAATGCGCACGGCACGTCGACGCCGCTGGGTGACAAGAACGAATCGGATGCAGTGAAAGCGGCATTCGGCGATCACGCCAAGAAGCTGACCGTGAATTCGACCAAGTCGATGACCGGCCACTTGCTGGGTGGCGCCGGCGGTCTGGAGTCGGTCTTCACGGTACTGGCCG